>NZ_JAPEHX010000029.1:0-36205 GCF_028823655.1 Exiguobacterium sp. B2(2022)
AGCAAGCGACCGCATCGATCATGGAGGGACGACACGACATCACTCTACCGAATGTGACGAATGACGAGATTGGGGATTTGACCGTCACGGTCGGTCGTATGAATGAATCGCTTCAAGAAAAAGAGGCGCTTCAAAAATCATTTATATCCGGGGTGACGCATGATGTGCGTACACCACTCGCCATCGTTCGGAACGAGGCGGAGATGCTGGAGCTAGGTGTTGTGGAGACATCGGATATTTCGATGACCGGGAAAAGTATTACCGAGGAAGTGGACCGGATTGACCGACTCGTCAACCAGATGCTCGAATATTCAAAGTTGTCGTCCGGTACGATTCCGCTTGCAGTAGAGTCGCTTCAACTAGATGACTTGATTCGTCGACTGACTTCACGCATGTCCGAGTGGTTCCGACAAAAAGACGTGACGCTCGATTTACAATTGGAGTCTGTAATGATTCAAGCTGACCGACTAGCGATGGAACGGGTTCTCTCGAACTTCTTGAGAAATGCGTATGAAGCGAGTCCTCCTCGGGGATGCATCACCATCAGACTGACGCCAAATCGATTAGAAGTGACAGATGAAGGGAAGGGAATTGACCCTACCATCCAGCATTCGATTTGGGATATGTATGTGAAAGGAGACCGTTCGAACGGACATGGCCTAGGTCTCGCCATCACGAAACTACTTCTTGAAGCACAAGGACTTGCTTACGGGGTTGATTCAGAGAAGGGGGCAACATTTTGGATCGAATGGACATGACTTTGTTTTTGCGTGGGGTACGGCTAGAAAGGGAACGCATCCGTTCGACAGGCTATCCGTATACGTTACCGATTTTTCAGACACTCGATGAACTATCGTTTCATCATCCTGTCACGTTTCTTGTCGGAGAGAATGGGAGTGGGAAATCGACATTGATTGAGGGGATGGCCGTGGCGGCCGGATTCAATCCAGAAGGCGGAGCACCTTCCTTCCGATTTGAAACAGAGTCGACGCATAGTTCCTTGTTTGAAGCGCTTCGTCCGATTCGAGGCCCGTATCGTCCGAAAGATGGCTTTTTCTTACGTGCCGAGACGGCATATCAGCTATCAAGTTATGTGGACGAGATGGCGAAATCAGGGCGAGATCCTGAACGATTTTATGAATCATACGGCGGACGTTCTCTTCATGAACAGTCACACGGTGAAGCGTTTCTCTCCCTCATGCTACACCGATTTCGTGGAGACGGTCTCTACATTTTGGATGAGCCAGAGGCCGCATTGTCGCCGATGCGCCAACTGACGATGCTCGCACGCATGCATGAACTCGTACAATCCGGCAGTCAATTCATCATTGCGAGTCACTCACCCATCTTGATGTCGTATCCAGGTGCGATGATTTTGCAAGTGGAGACGGGGCTTACTCCGACAGCGTTTGATGATCTGGAACATGTAAAGGTCATGCGCGACTATTTGGATGCGCCAGAGCGGATGCAACGGATTTTGTTCGACTAAAAAAGCGGCCTCGGCCGCTTTTACGCCCCCGGCAATCAACATATACAAGACAATCTCCATCCATGTGCTCATTCGTCGTCTCCGTCAGCAAACACAGCAAGCTCACCTTGCGGCATCGCGACCAACAGATAGGCGTCTCCGCCGAGCGGTCGCGCGTCACCTGCTTGCCAACATTCAAATTGTTCTTGAAATCCATTGATGAATAGGAGAGAACCTGATTCAAATTCGAGTTCGAGATGGGGATGTTCGTGACCGAGTCGTACGTGATGGATGCGCTCACGACGAAGCCGCATGAGTTGTTCGAGTTGTTCCGCTTCGTCAAACGTGCTTTGTGTAGCGTGAACGTGCCACGGGCCCTCAATCGAGATCCAGGATTCTAACCCCTGGCGACTAAAATAAAGGAGATGGTGATTTGGACCAGAACCAAAATCGATTCCGACAAAGGAAGAGGCGGTGAAGAGGTGATGCAAAATAGATGTCGCTTTTTCGTACTCTGTGGTAGACACACCGTCACCTCACTTTAAAAGAGTTGTTATGATTATCATTTCACGTTACCAAGCTAAAGTAAACGAATCGCACTCAATCTTCAGAAAAAAATAATGATGGGTGTTCCATCACGAAACCGCTTCAAAAGGAGCATTTCCCAATTGTCCAGATTGTTTGGGTTATACTGGAATGAAATCAAAGAGAATATGCTCGACTTCATTTTAGATAGGGGGACAAGTGATGATCGTATCAATCGACAAAGCAGGATATGAGGTAAACGAGCCCGTCATTCAAGACATTTCGTTTGATGTGCGGTCAGGCGAGATTTTAGGGGTGATTGGGTCGAACGGTGCAGGAAAAACGACTACGATCGCCTGTCTGACAGGAACGATTCCATGGATGAAAGGAACCGTCGAGATGGAACGCTATGCGTACATCCCGGAGCAACCGGTTTACTACGATTATTTGACACTATCGGAACATATTGCGCTCGTCCATGAATTGACGGGTGTCGAGTCGAAGGAAAAGACGAAGGAGTTGCTGCAGCTTTTCCGACTTGATCATGTGACAGACCGGTATCTCTCCTCTTTTTCAAAAGGGATGAAACAAAAAGCGATGATTTTATTGGCGCTCATTCAAGAAGCGCATGTATTGATTGTCGATGAACCGTTTATCGGATTAGATGCAACGACCACCATCCAATTACTTCGATTGTTAGAAGCGGAGCGCACGAGGGGGGCAAGTGTCTTATTGGTCACACACGTTCTTGATACGGCCGAGCGGTTGTGTGACCGGTTCGTATGGATTGATGACGGGCAACTACTGGCGAGTGGGACGAAAGCAGAGATTCGTGAGGCACTCGATACAGAGGGGATGACCTTATTTGACATGATGGAAGATGTGGCGCTCCGATGATTGCGAAACGATTGTTTTGGATGCGTGTCTCCCGTTATATGAAACAACAGTGGAAGACGGTCCGATTGATTGTCGACTGGACGATTTTTTTATACGGCGTCATTCCTCTTCTCATATGGGCAGGGTATTCTTACTGGCTCGTATGGGAAGGGAATATCGATTGGTTGCGTGATGTGCCTTACCTGTTATGGGCAATCTTGTTCGGATGGGTGATGTGGCAGGACCGCATGTTTGTATGGATAGAGCGCGCCGACCTCATCCTCGTGGCAGATCGTTATCTCATTCGACAGTTGAAACGGTACTCCGTCGTATATCAGATGACTCAACACCTGATTCAATACGGATTCTATCTTCTATTGATCGCACCGATTCTACATGTGAAGGGAAGAACCACTGTCGAGATCCTCGCATTCGGAGCCGCGCTTTTCTTACTCTCCTGGTGCCATGCATGGATTCAGTATCAACTTCGCCTCCGACACGTCCATCTCATGAAACGATTATTGATCGTGTTGATTGCTTTTGTAGGCGTGTATGCGCTATTGATTGAGTCGGTGTTACTCGGTGTGTTGATCGGAAGCATGATGGTCACATTTGCGTTATACGTAGGGGAAGGATGGATGTCGAAACATCCGAATATCGGTCGCGAGATTGAAATCGGGGAACGTGAGCGTGCCTCATTCGACCGAGTCCTGCTGACAACCTCAGGTGCCATCGAGAAGACGAGTGAGCGGACACGTCCACTATATCGACCGAAACCGAATCGCTTTGGCACCGTCAGACGGACGATGGCAATCCTAATCTATTTCAGGACGCCGAGCCACCGAAATTTGTGGTTTCGACTCATTCCACTTGGCGTGACAAGCTTCATTTTACTTCCAAGCTGGTTTAAAGTGTTGGTTCCGATTTATGTCATGTATGTCGCCTATCAGGAACAGACGTCATTTACGAGAGAGATGGAGCGGCATCCATTCTTCCAATCTATTCAAGAAAGAGGTTCATCATGAACGAACAGCAATATGAACAACTCCTACAGATCGAGACGGCCAAACTACAGAAAGGATTTCCATCTTCGGCGGAATATCACCGTTATGAACCGACTCCTTACGAAGCACTCGATTTGCTTCGGGACGCTTATCCGTTAGAGTCCACAGATACGATTGTTGATTTCGGTTCGGGAAAAGGACGTCTGCCGTTTTATTTGGCGTATACGTTTCACGTGCGGGCAATCGGTGTCGAGATGGACGGTGGATTTCACGAGGAGGCACTCCAGAATTGGGGGCGCTATACGAAGAAACATCGTAATCGGGGAAGTGTTCAATTGGAACAAGGACTCGCGGAGGAATTCACGATTCCATCGGATGCGAATCGATTCTACTTCTTTAATCCGTTCTCCGTGAATGTCTTCCGCCAAGTGATTGCCAACATCATCGAATCTGTTGAAATAGATCCTCGCCCGGTCGATGTGATTTTATATTATCCGGCGGATGAGTATCTCCATTATTTGAACGACGAGACGCCTTTTCAGTACGTACAAACGGTGCGATTGCCGCTGAAGAATCTTCATGAGCGATTTTTGATTTATCGGTTTGATATGATGGAGTCATCTTGGTAATGGAGGAGTGAGCACGATGAAAAAGAAAGACATTTTAGAAGCGTATCGTTGGCGTCAAGCGACGAAAGCATTCGATGCGGATCGTAAAATCAAAGAAGAGGACATGGAGTTCATTTTAGAGACGGGACGTCTTTCGCCGAGTTCATTCGGATTCGAGCCATGGCAATTCGTTGTGGTGCGTCGGGAAGATTTGCTCCAAAAAATTAAAGATCACGCATGGGGAGCGCAAGGTCAGGCTTTGACTGCGAGCCACTTCGTGTTGATTCTCGCAAGAACACCGAAAGCGATGCGTTACGATGCGGACTATATTCGTCATATCGTGACGGGTGTACAGGGCCGGACGGAAGAAGAATACGCGCAACGCGTGAAACGGGTACAGGAGTTCCAGGAGAACGACTATCGTCTCTTGGATGATGAACGTGTCTTCCAGGAATGGATCAAGCGTCAGACATATATCCCGCTCGGAAATATGATGACGGCTGCCGCGCAAATCGAAATCGATTCATGCCCGATTGAAGGGTTCAATCAAGAGGAAATCGATGAGTTGCTCATCTCAGAAGGCGTGATGGAACGAGGCGAATGGTCACTTTCGGTCATGGTCGCATTTGGGTATCGGGCGCGTGATTTCGCACCGAAAACACGTCGTGACTTCAACGAAGTCGTCAAATATATCGGATGAAAAAAAGGCTTCAATCGCTGAGGCGATTGAACCTTTTGAATTATTTCCAGTCTGTGATGCGGTCGACTGGGAAGCGTACTGATGGGTACCCTTCTTCTGCTGCTTTCCCGATTGAGAGAAGCATGACTGGAAGGTAACGTTCTTTGTCGAGACCGAACGCTTCAGCGATGTTCGCTTTGTCGTATCCGCCGATTGGGTTTGTGTCATACCCATGTGCACGTGCGACGAGCATGAGTTGCATCGCAACAAGACCTGAATCGAGCATGATGCTGTCTTTGACCATTTCTTTCGGTGCATCTTTGAAGATGCCTTTGATCATGTCGACTTGACGGTCGCGGACCTCAGCCGGCATCATACCGCGCTCTACCGCTGTATCGAAAATCTCTTCTGTGTAATCTGCCATTTGATAGTCAGCGAAGAGTGCGATGACAGCTGAAGATGTTTCCACTTGGCGTTTGTTGAAGCTTGCGAGTGGAAGGAGTGTTTCTTTTCCTTCTGCGCTATCGATGACGACGAAGCGCCATGGCTGTAAGTTGAGTGATGAAGGAGCTGTTGTCGCTTCTTCAAGGATTTGTGTCATTTCTTCTTTTGAGATTTTCACGTTCTCGTCGTATACACGAATCGAGCGGCGTCCTTTGACAATCTCCATAAAGTCTTTTTGTGTAGCAGTGTTCATATTGTAGTCTTCCTTTCATGGTCAATAGTATCTTGTAACATCGTTAGGGATGCTAATAACTGTTGTTGATCCTCTACCTTCATGTTGACAAAAAGTCGGTCCGTTAAGCACTCTTTTTGCTCAGTCCAATGTGCAATTTGTTCACGACCATCGTCTGTCAACTCGACATAGATGACACGGTTGTCTTGTTCACAGCGTCTCCGCGTGATCAGTCCTTGTGTCTCCAATTGTTTCAGGTGTCGGGTGATGGCGGCATGGTCGACATCGACGCGCTGTTGCAGTTCACGTTGTCGCAATGGACCGACGTGATACAGGTTGCTTAAAATGTCGTAGCGACTCAAGCTGAGCCCGTCCATTTCAGAGTCGAATAATTGCCCCAATTCTTTTTGTACGGTGATGATGTGATAGAGAATTTGATCACGGAGCGAGCAAGAATCTCGCATGCACATCGCCTCCTCAAATCGTTGATGACTCAATCATTGATGGGTCACACAATGTATAGTAAACCCATCCTGACGAGATTTCAAATAAAAAGTTTTAAAAAATGGGTTGTCAAACTGTTATATAATAGTCTATATTGTAATCAACTGATATATAACAATGATTAAAGGAGGATGTGAACGCTTGGAACACTATGAACGACTAAATACGTATCATGTTCATGAAAAGCTGGTTGAATTTGTGAATAAGAACGTACTTGAACCCCAGGAAATCAACGTTTTTTGGGAAGGCGTTGAATCGCTTCTAGAGCGTTTCATTCCAGTGAATCAGACACTTCTGGAGCAGCGCATGACATATGAGCGATTGTTACAGGAGTGGTACAGTCGCCAAGAAGAAGTCGATCCAATCGAATATGAGACATTTTTAACGTCAATCGGCTATATCGAACCGGTCGTCGAAGATTTTAACATCGACGTGTCGGGTGTCGATCGTGAAATCGCGCATCAAGCGGGACCGCAACTCGTCGTACCGTTAGACAATGCCAGATATGCACTTAACGCCGCCAATGCCAGATGGGGAAGTCTCTACGACGCCCTTTATGGAACAGATATGATTGAAGAGGCGGACGGTATGGAAAAGGGACGGGGATATAATCCCGTTCGCGGTAATGAAGTTATTCGGTTGGCGAAACAGTTTCTAGATGACACGTTCCCGCTACCGTCAGGGTCGCACAAGGAAGTGACACGATACGTCGTTCGTGACGATGTCGTCTATGCGGCAATCGGGGACGACGAGCATTCGTTCGCAGATGATTCTTTCGTCGGTTACACCGGGGAACCGAACGAGTTGAAGACGTTGATGCTCAGACACCATGCCTTACACGTTGAACTGCAATTTGACCGCGAGCATCCGGTCGGCAAAGTCGATCCTGCTGGACTGATGGACATCGAGCTCGAATCAGCCCTATCCGCAATCGTGGATTGTGAAGACTCGGTCGCAGCCGTTTGTGCGGAAGACAAAGTTCATCTGTATCGTAATTGGCTCGGCTTGATGGATGGGACGCTTGAAGCCTCGTTCCAAAAGAACGGGGAGCGACTCTCTCGACGTTTAAACGAAGATAAGCGTTTGATTGGAAAAGGTGGGGCGGAAGTTGTCCTCCCAGGACGCGCACTCTTATTCATTCGAAATGTCGGACACTTGATGACGACGGACTTGATCCTTGATGCAGAAGGTCGTGAGGTACCAGAGGGGATCGTTGATGCCATCTTCACTTCATTGATCGCGAGTCGCCATCTACATCGCCGCCTCAACTCTCGGGAAGGATCGATCTATATCGTCAAACCGAAAATGCACGGGTCTGAAGAAGTAGCATTCACCAATGACTTGTTTGACGCTGTAGAAGATCTATTGAACCTTCCGCGCCATACGTTAAAAGTCGGCGTGATGGATGAAGAGAGACGAACGTCACTCAACTTGAAAAATTGTATCGCTCAAGTGAAAGAGCGGGTCGTCTTCATCAACACGGGATTCCTCGACCGGACGGGGGACGAGATTCATTCCTCGATGACACTCGGACCGATGCGTCGAAAGGGAGAAATGAAGACGTCACCTTGGCTCGCTGCATATGAACGGTTGAATGTATCAACTGGTCTCGAGAGCGGGTTCCATCATCAAGCACAGATCGGAAAAGGGATGTGGGCGATGCCCGACCGGATGCGGGACATGATGCGTGAAAAAATTGCACACGTACAATCCGGAGCAACGACGGCGTGGGTGCCTTCGCCGACAGCGGCGACGCTCCATGCGATGCACTATCATCAACTCGATGCTTTTGATGTACAGCGAGAATTGATCAAGCAGCCTCATTCGAAACATGAGCGACAACAGCTCCTCGATATTCCGCTCGCGACACGCATTTATTCGCAAGACGAGATCAAAGAAGAGCTCGAGAACAACTTACAAGGATTGCTCGGATACGTCGTTCGTTGGATCGAACAAGGTGTAGGTTGTTCGAAAGTGCCGGATATTCATCATATCGGACTGATGGAAGACCGGGCGACACTCCGGATTTCGAGCCAACATGTGGCCAACTGGCTGTATCACGGCATCTGTTCAGCAGATCAAGTGGAAGTCACGCTTTATCGGATGGCACAAGTCGTCGACGAGCAAAATGAGTCAGACCCGAATTACCGACCGATGACACCGAACGTCGATCAGTCAATCGCCTATCAAGCCGCTCACGAACTCGTGTTTCATGGGTTGAAACAGCCGAACGGGTACACGGAACCAATCTTGCATCGCCGCCGCCGTGAATTTATGAAACGACAAACCGTGGAGTTCAATTTAAAAGGAGGAACCTCATCATGACAACGAAAAAAATGGAAAGCGAACAGTTGATTGAACGTTGGGTCGTCCGCCGCATCGTATCTGGAGAATCGACAGCATCACTTGCGAATACAGCATTCGTATACGGCAACGACTTGATGCGCCTCGTCTTGGACCGTGCCGACGGCTCGCTCCAAATCATGAAAGAGCCGATCGATGAAGTCGTCGTCTTCCGCAAACCGGAAGATCGGGACGAAGAGAACGTATGTCGTTGCTGCGGGATGGAGCATTCGACGTTTAAGGCAGCGTTGGAATGCTGCGCTTACCTCGACTAAAGTATTTAATTTGCACTATCTGTTATATAACAAATTGAATTAATTAAAATTAATATAATACAGGAGGGTTTATTAATGAAACAACGCGAAGAATTGGTGAACAGCTGGAAGTCAGAACGATTTGAAGGAGTAGAGCGTCCATACTCTGTAGAAGACGTCATGAAGTTGCGAGGGTCTATCGTGATTGAACAAACGCTAGCGACGAAAGGAGCGGAACGCCTGTGGCAATTGATGCATGAGCGTGACTACGTTCATGCGCTCGGTGCGTTGACAGGGAACCAGGCCATTCAGCAAGTGAAGGCAGGACTCGAAGCCATCTATTTAAGCGGTTGGCAAGTAGCGGCAGACGCTAACCTGTCAGGTCACATGTACCCGGACCAAAGTTTATATCCGGCCAACTCGGTTCCGAGTGTCGTCAAACGAATCAACCAGGCGCTTCAACGTGCCGATCAAATTCAAACGGCAGAAGGGAAAGGCGATACGCATTGGTTCGCACCGATTGTCGCGGATATGGAAGCAGGATTCGGTGGGGTGCTCAACGTATTCGAATTGACGAAGGCGATGATCGAAGCAGGGGCTGCCGGCGTTCACCTCGAAGACCAGCTCTCGTCTGAGAAGAAATGTGGTCACCTCGGTGGGAAGGTGTTACTCCCAACTCAGACGGCTGTGAAAAACTTGATCTCGGCTCGACTCGCGGCAGACGTCATGGGTGTCCCGACCATCATTGTAGCTCGGACAGATGCGCACGCGGCGAACTTGATCACGAGCGACATCGATCCAATCGATCACCCGTTCATCATTGGGGAGCGTACACCGGAAGGATTCTATCGTACGGAAGCCGGCATCGAGCAAGCCATCGCTCGTGGTCTCGCTTATGCACCATATGCAGACCTCGTCTGGTGTGAGACGTCTGAACCAGATTTGGCAGAGGCACGTCAATTTGCCGAAGCGATTCATGCGAAGTATCCAGGAAAACTTCTCGCTTACAACTGTTCGCCATCGTTCAACTGGAAGAAGAAGTTGTCAGACGAAGAGATCGCGACGTTCCAACAAGAAATCGGCGCAATGGGATACAAGTTCCAGTTCGTCACACTCGCAGGATTCCACGCGCTCAACTTCGGTATGTTCGAGCTCGCACGCGGATACAAAGACCGTGGCATGGCGGCGTACTCGGAGTTACAACAAGCAGAATTTGCGGCTGAAGTACATGGTTACACGGCGACACGTCATCAGCGTGAAGTCGGGACGGGGTACTTCGATGAAGTTTCACTCGTCATCTCAGGTGGGCAATCATCAACGACTGCACTCGCCGGTTCGACAGAAGCAGAGCAATTCACAAATTAATCACACTTTGGAGACGCCAATTTGTTGGTGTCTCTTTATTTGTGTGAAAATGTGTGGAGTAAGACCTGAAATATGTGAAAAAAAGATGAATTCGAGTTCATTTTGACTTCTCTATATCGACGAATAGTTGTCACAAACAGCAAGAATAAAACGTTTCCATTCCTTGTATACTCAATCTGTTCACAAGTTGGACACAATGATAAAGGGGGAAGCACAATGCAAGGGGAACGATTGAACAAACGCAACGCTTGGTATCAAGCAATTTGGCGTTGGCACTTTTATGCAGGTCTTATATTTGCACCGATTTTCATTATCTTGGCTGTGACAGGAAGTATTTATTTATTTGAACCACAAGTAACGAAGATGCAATACAAAGACATGATGACGGCATCCTTCACGGAAGAACAGCCGATTGAAGCACAAAAAGAATCATTCATGAAAGAGCATCCGGATGCGATAATCACATCGATTCGATTGCCGGATGAAGGTGAATCGACTCGAATCGGTTGGATGAACGAAGACGAGATGATGTATACATATATTCATCCGGAAACTGCAGAAGTTTTAGGGACACGAACTGCTGAAAGTAGTATGGATTTGTTAGTTGTGATTCATGGCACACTATTAGGCGGACAAATCGGGAACTGGATTGTCGAGCTCGCAGCGTCATGGGCGATTATTCTACTCATCACGGGAACGTTCTTATTCTGGCCACGTGGGAAAAATCCGGTTCGGATGCTCATGCCGAAGCTCGGGAAAGGTCGGCAATGGTGGAAACAAATGCACGGTAGCGTCGCTTTATGGTCATCGCTAGGCCTCGTCATCATCATCAGTTCAGGTCTTGCCTGGTCATCCGTGTCAGGGGCTATGTTGCAGTGGGTTTCCTCGTCGACAAACACGGGAGCACCGATGTATGCCTATGCGTTTGGCGCCAAGCCGGAATCGACCGTGACGACAAAAGAGGTGGCAGAAGACGTACCTTGGGCGACCCAAGCAGATCTCGTTCCAACGTCTTCTCCAAGTACGCTGTTGCCGATTGATTTAAATCAGGTGGTGAACAAGTCCACGATTGATCGACCGTACACAATCTCGCTTCCGGAAGGCGAAACAGGCGTCTATCATCCATTTAAAGAATCGACGGTGAACTTAGATCAATATAGTGGTGAAACACTCAGCTCTGTGACATACGCAGATTACGGGATTCTCGGAAAACTGATTACGGTTGGAATCGCGTTCCATGAAGGTCACCTGTTCGGTTTACTCAATCAATTGGTCGGTGTCGCGCTTTGTCTAGGTCTCATTTTCGTGGTCATCAGCTCGTTCATGATGTGGCGCAAACGAAAAGTCGGATCCATTGAACAGATGAAGCGGTTTGAGGACGAACGCATTAAACGAATCGTCGGTATCTTGATTTTACTTCTAGGTGTGACATTACCGCTCGCAGGAATCAGTATTCTTGTCGTTCTCCTATTTGATTGGTTGATTGGTCGCCGGAAGTTGAAAGCGGAGGTGGCAGCATGAAACGATTTAAAGCAGTCATTCCTGTCATCCTAGCGACGATTTGGTTAAGCGCGTGTCAACTTCAACCAGTAGAACGCACCATTGATCCGATGGGGATTCAACTGATCGTACCTGAACGTGTAGAAGTTGGATCGACGACGCTTGCGATGAAAATATCGAATGATGAACGTGTGACAGAAAGCCATATTCAAGTCACGCCTTACGATTCGGAAGAGACCCGGACGTATGGAGTGACAGAAAAGGATGGCTATCTCGTGACGAGCGTGAAACTCGATCAAGGAATCTATCAAGTGAACGGCATGGTGCATGAAGGGCAGAAAGTGTATACGCCGTCCACGTGGATGATTGTCGGCGATGTACCGCAAGACCAAATCGACCAATTGCAGCAACCGATCGTTCACTCACACGACCATGGTGGTGAACATCAGCATTAAAAAAATAACCGCTGCACGCGCAGCGGTTATTTTTGTTTGAGGCGTGCCCCAATTTCTCCGACGAGAATAGCGATTCCCATAAAACCTGCACCAAGTATGGCCATCTGATTCTGATTGGCGACCCCGACCTCGTTTTCGAATTGATAAATGTCACGAGTGAAGAATTGGATTGGTTCACCGGATGTGAGTGCTTGTTCATAACCGAGCCAAATCAAAATCGAGAATGTGGCAATGGAGACACCAAGTCCGATGAGTGCAGCGATACTAACGCGGATTACGATTCGAGTCATAGCGATTCCTCTTTTCCTGTTTGCATACGATACGTCACAAGTAGAGGAAAAGATTCATGGTTCACTCATTTTGGAATGGTCAACACTTGCCCGACACTGATGAGATTGATGTTCGTGATGTTGTTAGCCGCTGCAATTTTCGCGACGGTCGTATTGTACATCGTCGCAATCTTATAGAGTGTGTCGCCCGACTTCACGGTATACTTCACGGTCGTTGTTGGTGGTGGAGTGACGGTTGTTCCTGGAATGATGAGCACCTGACCGACACTGATAAGGTTGATGTTCGTGATGTTGTTGGCGGCTGCAATCTTCGCGACGGTTGTATTGTACATCGTCGCAATGTTATAGAGCGTATCGCCCGATTTCACGGTATATTTCACGGTCGTTGTAGGTGGTGGAGTGACGGTTGTTCCTGGAATGATGAGCACTTGTCCGACATAGATTAAGCTATAGTTTGTGATATTGTTAGCTGCCGCTAGAGCGGATACGGTGACGCCGTACGTCCGTGCGATGCTGTACAATGTGTCACCAGACTTCACAGTATACGTTTTGTTCGTTGACGTGTTTTGATAGGCGAGTAATTGCGAGACCGTGACGAATTGGTATCCTTTTGCTTTCAGTTGCGAAATCATTGTCGGTAATGCGAGTGGAGTACCTGGTGCACCCGCACCTGTATGCATCAAGACGATTGAACCCGGTTTGATATTGGTTTGTACTTTTGTGTTGATTTGACTCGCGGTCAATCCTTTCCAGTCAATCGTATCGATGTTCCATTGAATCGTGTATCCATAGCCTGCAGCACCGACGCCGTTCAACACGGTACTATTGACGGCTCCGAACGGTGCTCTGAAAAGTGGTTTCGTCGTTTTTCCGGTCAATGATTGAATCAAAGCTTCCGTGCGATCAAGTTCTGATTTCATTTGAGTGGCAGTTAGTTTCGTGAAGTCTGGGTGTGTGTATGAGTGATTACCGAGCTGATGCCCTTTTGCGGCGATGTTTTTAATGTATTGGGGATGGTTGTTTGCACCGGATCCTGTTAAAAAGAAAGTGGCTTTGACGTTGTTTTTTGCCAAAATGTCTAAAATCTTGTTCGTGTTTGCCCCGTCTGCCCCATCATCGAACGTCAACGCGACGACTTTGTTCGTCGTATTCACGCTCGTGATAAATTTTGAAGCGGCGGCACTGACGGAGATCGATTGCGTGATCACCATCGCTAATAAGATGAACAATGCCATCGCCCCACGAATGAACCTACGTTTCATCTGAATTCGCCTCCATTCATGATGTCATCCTCTTGATGTTAAGACTTTCCAAATGTACGCCTTATATATATTTTATATACCCCTTTTTAGAAATGATGGACTAATATTCGGAAATGGATAAAACAAATTTTGATTCAACTATATGTGTGAAATTTGTGAGAACGTATCGTGGGATATATCACAGAATGCTCACACTCTTTTTGGAAAGAGATGGTATCATGAACAATGTGTGAAAGATGTAAGCGATTTATAAGGAGGACTTATGATGAAAAAGATGATGACACGGTTTGGGGTCGTGTTTGGACTCATCGGCCTGTTCGTACTCGGTGCGTGCGGCACGGAGAAAGAAGCGGAAAGCGCAACTATTCCACAATCGATGGAGCCGGTAGAGGCAGAGTTGACGGTGGCTGCGACGGCAGATCAAGGAGAAGTTGTACCATTATCTGTTCGCGTCACCCAAGATGGTCAGCCCATAGACGATGCGGATGAGATCAAGTTCGAAGTGTGGAAGAACGGTGCGAAAGAAGAGAGTGACATGATCAAGGCGTCGCTCACGAAAGACGGTGTCTATGAAGCAGAGACGACGTTTGCGGAAGAAGCGGTGTACACGGTCCAAGTTCACGTGACAGCGCGTTCGATGCATACGATGCCAACGACGAACGTTACGGTCGGACATCCTGAAACGGCTGCCGAAGCGGAAGAGGATAGTGACCACCATCACCATGCAGGAGCGGACATCACGCTCGAACCGAAAGAGGCGACAGCAGGTGAGGAACAGCCGTTCATGGTTCACGTTATGATTGAAGAGGAGATGTTAGCGGGGGCAGACGTACAACTCGAAATCTTCCAAGACGGGGCAGAGAAGCATGAGTGGGTGAAGTTAGAGGAAGCAGATGCTGGTATGTACAAAGGGATGCACACCTTTACTGAATCTGGCGCATACAACGTTCAAGTCCACGTCACGAAAGGTCATGACATTCATGAGCATGTGATGGAGACGGTAAACGTCAAATAAAAATGATCGGCTCACGCGAGCCGATCATTTTTATTATGCATTTTGGTAAAGTGATTCAACTTGTTGTTGGAGCGCTTCGTTCTCCAAGTACTCATCGTAAGTTGCTTCTTTATCCACGATGCCATTCGGTGTCACTTCGATGATGCGTGTGGCAATCGTCGATATGAGCTGATGGTCATGTGAGCTGAAGAGGAGTACGCCTTTGAATGACTCGAGACCGTTGTTGAGTGCTGTGATCGATTCGAGGTCCAAGTGGTTCGTCGGATCGTCGAGGACGAGCACATTCGAGTTTGAGAGCATCATCTTCGAGAGCATGCAGCGTACTTTTTCTCCCCCTGAGAGGACAGACGCCTTCTTCATGACTTCTTCGCCTGAGAAGAGCATGCGGCCAAGGAATCCGCGAAGGAACGTATCTGACTCATCGGCTGGTGAGAATTGACGCAACCAGTCGAGGATGCTCTTTTCCGAGCCCTCGAAGTATTCCGAGTTGTCTTTCGGGAAGTACGACTGAGTCGTCGTCACGCCCCATTTGACCGAACCTGTATCTGGTTCCATCTCACCCATGAGAATTTTGAAGAGTGTCGTGATCGCAACGTCAGAACGACCAACGAATGCGACTTTGTCCGTCTTGTTAAGTGACAACGTGACGTTGTCGAGCACTTTTACGCCATCAATCGTTTTCGAAACGTTGTCGACATAGAGAACATCGTTCCCGATTTCGCGTTCCATCGTGAATCCGACGAATGGATAACGACGTGATGACGGACGAATGTCGTCGAGTGTGATCTTATCGAGCAACTTCTTACGTGACGTCGCTTGACGCGCTTTCGATGCGTTCGAGCTGAAACGTGCGATGAAGTTTTGAAGCTCTTTGATCTTCTCTTCTTTCTTCTTGTTCTGATCTGCCGCCATACGTGTAGCAAGTTGGCTTGACTCATACCAGAAGTCGTAGTTCCCGACATACAATTGGATTTTTCCAAAGTCGAGGTCTGCCATGTGTGTACAGACTTTGTTCAAGAAGTGACGGTCGTGGGAAACGACGATGACTGTGTTTTCAAAGTTGATTAAGAACTCTTCTAACCATTGAATTGCTTTGAGGTCAAGTCCGTTGGTCGGCTCGTCTAAAAGCAAGATGTCTGGCTTACCGAAGAGTGCTTGTGCAAGAAGAACTTTGACTTTCTCGCCACCTGTGAGTTCGCTCATTTGTTTCTGGTGAAGCGCTTCTGTGATCCCAAGACCTTGAAGAACCATCGACGCTTCTGACTCTGCTTCCCAACCGTTCAACTCGGCGAATTCACCTTCGAGTTCAGCTGCGCGCATTCCATCTTCGTCTGAGAAATCTTCTTTCATATAGATGGCGTCTTTTTCTTTCATGACGCTGTAAAGACGCTCATGACCCATGATGACGGTCTCGAGAACAGCACTGTCCTCATACGCGTAGTGGTCCTGTTTGAGGACCGCGAGACGCTCACCCGGTGTGATGCTGACATCACCCGTCGTCGTATCTTGCTCACCTGATAAAATCTTTAAGAATGTCGATTTACCGGCACCGTTCGCACCGATCAATCCGTAACAGTTGCCTGGTGTGAACTTGATGTTCACGTCTTCGAACAACTTACGGCCGCCAAATTGTAGGCTGACGTTATTTACTGTAATCATGTATGGTATCCCTCGTTTTTCTGATTAGTTTACGACGTGTATTGTATCACGTTTTTGAAAAACGCGCAGTGTCACGTCATGATTCACAAACGTTAAAGAAAAACTTGTGCATCAGGATAGAGGATTATACAACGTAAGATGGAAATATTATGTAGATCAGAAATGCACGTGAATCAAATGGAGGGTACTATGAAACAAATTAGACTCTGGCTGATCATCCTATTCATTGCGGTCAGTTCAAGTATCGTGAATTCGCTATTGAAGAATGAACTTCAAACGTTTGAGGTAGGGAAGTTTGAGTTTGGGAAATATGATGATTTTGACGAGGCGTTGGCTAAGGGCCTTACTTATGACATGAATGAGTTGATTTATACAACACGTCACGATGGGGTGACCATCGTCATGTACACGACGATTCCGGATCCTGCAGAGTTCCAAGATGTCATGGAGTTTCAAGATGATATTGAGTTTCAAAATGAGATGGAGGCATTAGTCGTCCAGTTCTTTGAGGGGAATAATGAGGAAGGGTGGGAGCTTCTTGGACCAAGAGGGTGGACGCACTATGAAAATGACAATTTCACCTCATATAGCACATTTTTACGAGAATACGATAACGCCGGAAACGTCGAACATTCTTTCAATGTGACATTTGGAGAAGTGAACAATCCAAAAATCGATACAGTTGAAACGAAATCCCATCACGACACTATGTTCACCGAGGCAACGATGATTCGAAAGGGTCTGGGTCGATATTATTTTCAAATCGGGCAAGGAGCGATTGTACGAGGGATTTCTGTGGACGGTGAGATCATCGATCAACAAGGTAGCTGAACACTTCGATGCACAGAAAAAGCCATCATCATGATGGCTTCAGTCGACTCGTACAACAGTCGTATTCAATTCGAACGCCACATTTCCTGCGAGCGCGCGTGAAATCATACATTGATCTTTCGCTTTTTTCGCAATGCGCTCGACTAGCGTAATCTCTCGGTCGGTCATCTCTGCAGGTACTTGAATCGTTGTCGCATAGCGAATCGTCTCATAGGTGAAAATACCGTTCGTCACATCGACGATTCCTTCTGCATCAATCGTGATGCCACGGTGAGTCAAGTCACTTCGCCCGAGTACAGCTGCGAGTGTGATGATATAACACGTGGCCGCTGCCCCGAGTAACATCTCATCCGGATTCGTACCGACTCCGGGACCGTCCATTTCGGGTGGAATCGAAATCTGTGTCTTTAATCGCTCGGCCTCGAGGGTACCGACATCATTTCGTCCGCCATCCCAGCCGAGGTTCATGCTAAATGTATGTTTCATCAAAAATCGCCTCCAATGTCTCTAGTGTAAAAGAGAACGATTGGAGGCGCATGTGTTATGCTTGTGCACGCTTCGCGAATGTGCGAAGTGTTTCGATAATGACCGTTGTTGCTTTTTCCATGTTGTTCACAGAGATATATTCGAACTTCCCGTGATAGTTCTCGCCACCTGTGAAGATGTTCGGTGTCGGAAGACCCATGTAAGAAAGTTGCGATCCGTCTGTCCCACCACGAATCGGTTCAATCTTCGGTTCGATACCAAGGTCGCGCATGACGTCAGCAACGGTATCGACGATGTGTTTCACCGGTTCGATTTTCTCGGCCATGTTGTAATACTGATCTTCCATTTTGAGTTCAATCCGCTCTTCCCCGTATTTTTGTTTCCATTCGAGGACAAGTTTCTCCATCAACGCTTTACGCGCTTCGAACTTCTGTTTGTCGTGATCGCGGATGATGTATTGAAGTGTCGTCTTCTCCACATCCCCATTAAAGCCGTTCAAATGGAAGAATCCTTCGTAGTTGCTCGTACGTTCCGGTGCCTCATCAGCCGGTAAACGGTTTTGGAACGCCATCGCGAGTTTCATCGAGTTGACCATCTTGTTCTTGGCGCTACCCGGGTGAACGTTCGTCCCGTGGAAGGTGACGGTCGCACCGGCTGCGTTGAAACTTTCATACTGTAACTCTCCGAGCGGGCCACCATCCATCGTGTAAGCGAAGTCCGCGTTAAAACGAGCGACATCGAATTTATGTGGTCCACGTCCGATTTCTTCATCCGGTGTGAAAGCAATGCGGACCGGTCCGTGCGGAATCTCAGGGTGAGCCAATAAGTATTCGACGGCTGTGACGATTTCGGCAATCCCTGCTTTATCGTCCGCACCGAGGAGTGTCGTTCCGTCCGTTGTCATGAGCGTATGTCCGACATACCCGTCAAGTTCTGGGAAGTCTTTTGGTGACAAGACGACATTTAAGGATTCGTTCAAGACGATATCGCCACCTTCATAATGCTCAACGAGTTGAGGGGAAACGTTCGTACCCGTGAAATCGGTCGCCGTATCCACGTGAGCGAGGAATCCGATTGTCGGGACGTCATGATCGACGTTACTTGGAAGTGTGGCGAATAGATAGCCGTATTCGTCCGTCTCGACATCTGTCAGCCCAAGTTCTTTCAGTTCTTTTTCCAAATGACGAATCAAATCCCATTGTTTGGCCGTCGATGGTGTTGTCGTACTCGTGAAGTCAGACTGTGTATCAATCTTCGCGTATGTCATTAAGCGTTCAATTAATTTCTCTTGCATGGATTGCCCTCCTCTAAAAAGTTTCATCTTCATTAGTTTATCACGCGCGCTCGAAGTCGAAACAAAAAAGTCACGCCCATCGATGAAATGAGCGCGACCTATTCAAAAGAGAAATGGGTATAAAATGGGCAAGATGAATGAGGTGAAGATGGCCGTCAATCCCATCGCGGCTCCACCTGTTGCACCAGACAACGGATGTTCTGTCGCCGCTTGAGCGGTCCCGATCCCGTGACTGATGGTGCCGAGTGTGAGCCCACGCGTGAACGGGTCGTCTATACGAATCCATGTCAATAGTACCGGACCGAGCATCGCACCTAAAATACCGCAGGCGACGGCAATCGAAGCCGCAAGCGTTGCATCACCTTCTAGTTGTCGAGCCAATTCAAGGGCAATCGGTGACGTGGCCGATTTGACCGATAGCGCAATCAATACGTTTTCGGTAAATGAAAACAGTTTTCCGAAAAGGACAGCCACAAAAATCGTGGAAAGAGACCCAATGACAATCGCACTCAATGCTCGCTTTGCCCGGGCGAGTAACACGGGTAAGTTGCGATAGAGCGGTAACCCGAGGGCGACTGTCGCCGGACCGAGTAAGATGGTGATGAGATCAGTAGCCGGTTTATACGTATCATAGGACTGTCCTGTCACAAGTAACAGAAGAATCAGAACCGCTGTACTTAAGAAGACGACATTGGTGAACGGGGATGCCCATTTTTTAGAGAGTTGACGACTGAGCGAATACACGAGAATCGTCAATCCGATCCAAACGTATGTCACGAAGTCTCACCTTCTTTCCCGGAAATAAACGCCGTCACAATCATTCCGACCGCCATGCTGACGAGTAACGTGACGAGAAGAGGGATGCCCGCGGATTTTAACAGCGTGCCGTACGCCATGAGCCCGACTGCAATCGGGATGAAGAAGAAGGCGAGGTGTTTCGTCAAAAATCCAGCGCTGTCTTCAATCCATTCCACGCGGATGACTTTTGTCAATAAGAGGACGAGCAACAGCACCATGCCGATGACGCTGCCCGGTACTTTCCACGAGAACGTCTCAACCATCCAGTTGCCGAGCGTGCTCAATCCAAACAAGAGTGAGAGCCCAATCATCCATTTCAATAATTTCATCTATATGACTTCCTTTCGCGTCATTCAAAATGTATAAATTTTCTCAAATTACAAAATAGAGATTAAAGAATGCGTTTAACCTGTTATGCTAGTAGTATCATAAACAAAGGGGTGCGAACATGGAACTAAAACAGGTCGAACAGTTTATTCAGAAGTATGAATTGAAGAACGGGGAAGACATTTTAGCTGCATTGTCAAAGCGTGTCCAATTACATTTTGAACCTAGTACAACTGAAGAGGTGGAAATTGGGCGTTCAAAGTTTGGTGGATACCCTGATTTACCAAACGCGTCTATGCATCCAGGAGAGAACTACACTTTCCTTGCTCAATTGCGGTTAAGTGACCTCGCCGAATTTGATTATCTAGAAGAGCTTCCGAAAGAAGGGTTACTCTCTTTCTTTTACGAGTTAGACGAGAACCCAAAGATACCGTTAGATGCACTTTATCCTTGGAAAGTTCTCTATACAGAAGAAACAGATGTTGAGCGTATAAAAATCGGTAAGACATTGGAAGAGCGAAGCGTTACATTTGAAGATGGCTTTGGAAAGAAATTATCTGGTCTAATGAGTACGATGAGTGACGAAGCGTTTGGTGAGTTGTATACGATATTAGAACAAGATGAACTTCATGTAGTCGGAGGAACCCCAGATTCTATAAAAATGGACGTCTTTGAAGAAGCGAGACAAAGGTTCGGAAAAAGATTTAACGATCCGTTTCTTCTCCTACAAGTAGACCATTCTAATAAATTGGATATTATGTTTGGAGATGGTGGAATCCTCTACTTTGTGATTCCGAAAGATGCGCTCCGAGCCAAACGATTTGAAGAGGTACAAGCAATCCTACAATGTCATTGAGTGCAAAAAAAGAGAGTCGACTTGTTAAAGTCAACTCTCTTTTGTTTACGCTTGTTTTTTCTTACGGAATCGTGCGAAGAACTCATAGACGATCGGTACGATGAGCAACGTGAGAAGCGTCGAACTTGTAAGTCCGCCAATCACGGTGACTCCGAGACCTTTCGAGATGAGTGCCCCGCCCTCGAGACCGAGTGCGAGCGGTGCGAGTGCACCGATTGTCGCGAGTGCGGTCATCAAGATTGGGCGAAGGCGTGTGCCTGCTGCCTCAAGTAACGCTTCACGTGTTGATAAACCAGCTTCTTCTTTATGAATGACGCGGTCAATCAAGACGATGGCGTTCGTGACGACAATCCCGATCAACATGAGTGCCCCGATCAAAGCAGAAACCGAAATCGTTTCACCAGTGATGAGGAGGGCGACAAGTCCCCCGATAATCGCATACGGGAGTGAGAACAACACGACGAATGGTGTGAGTGCCCCTCCGAATGTGATCACGAGAACCAAGTATACGATGGCGATTGCGGCGAGCATCGCAAGACCAAGCTGTGTGAACGATTCTTGAATCTGTTCCGTTACACCACCGACATCATACGATACGCCAGACGGGAGCTCGATCTCTGATACGCGTTCTTCGATCGCAGCAGACGCTTCTGTCGCTTTATCTGTGCTGAGTTCAACACTTACTTGTGCGAGCAGTTTTCCGTCGCGCTCGACGAGTGTGTCCGGCGTTGTGCCTTCTTCGATTTCAATGAAGTCTGAAATCGGGCGTGGTCCGAACGGTGTCGTGATTTCTTGTGCTTGCAGGTCATCGACACTATCATACGTCACTTGCTCGTTCGGGATGACGACGTCTAACTGTTTGTCATCCACTGTCACGCTCGCAAGTGGGCTTTCTGGTGCCTGGAATTGGCTGATGACTTGTGCGATTTGACCTGCAGATACACCAGCTTCCGCTGCGGCTTGTTGGTCGACGTTGAACGTGTATTGTACATACGATTCACGTAAGTCTGACGTTGCCTGACGGACGTAATCCGTTTCTTCTTCAATCGTTTCGATGAAAGTCGGCACGATGGCTTCTAAATCTTCAAGCGAGTTGGCATAGACGTTATATGTCACACCGCTCGTTGCGCCGCCACCTGAGAAGTCTTGTTCTTTCCATTCCCCGTTTGAAGCGAGTTCGTTCAACTTCTCAATATCAGCCAACTTCACATCTGCGAAATCTTCTGTATCCGGGTCATACTGGACGATAAAGATTCCTTGTTTATTGTTTCCTGGGTTCAGCGGGTTCTCTCCACCGACCGTGAACTGAACATCCGTTGCGTTCGGTTGTTCTTCCATAAAGTATTCTTCTGCCACTTCAGCTGCAGCAATCGAATCTTCAAGCGTTTGACCCGGTTCTGGGTCGAACGTGACGAACAACGTCTTCTCCGAATCTTGGTTCAAGAAGTTGACCCCGATCGCTGGGACGAGGGCAAAACTACCAATCAATAGGGCAGTCGCGAGTCCGAAGACGACGAGTTTATGGTTCAGTGACCAGTTCAAGACGCCGCGATACCATTCCGCGAGCTTGCCTGGACCTTCTTCTGGCTTCAATTTGTCGCGGTTCTTAAAGAACGAGTCGGCCATCATTGGTACAACCGTGATCGCGACGAGTAATGAAGCAAGAAGGGCGAAGACGACCGTCAATGCGAACGGCAAGAACAATTCACCGACAAATCCTGTGACGAATCCGAGCGGTAAGAATACCGCGATTGTAACGATTGTCGACGAGGCGATTGGGATAAATACTTCTTTTGTCGCCGCGATGATTAATTCTTTTCCGCGAAGTGGTTCGTTCGCGCGTGTGAGTCGACGGTAAATGTTCTCGATGACGACGATGGAGTCATCGACGACACGTCCAATCGCAACGGTCATCGCACCAAGTGTCATGATGTTCAACGTGATATCCAATTGTTTCAACACGATAAGTGCCATGAGAAGCGACAACGGGATCGAGATGACAGCGATGATCGTCGATCGGAAGTTACGTAAGAACACTAAGATGATGAGGATGGCGAATAAGCCACCGAGCAATGCTTTCGATAACATCGTCTCGACCGACTCTTCAATCGGTTGTCCTTGGTCGAGTGTGATCGATACATTCGCCGTGTCATACTCTGCTTCGAAGTCACTCAACACCTCTTTGACGGCGTTGACGACATCGACCGTGTTCGCATCTTGTGTCTTCGTCACCTGTACGCCGATTGAACGTTCACCGTTCGAACGAGAAATCGATTCCTCAATTCCTTTGTCCTCGATTGTCGCAAGTTCACTCAACGCGACAGTCGGCACCGTCGTTGGAACGTTCGGTGGTAATGCCGATGGTGTTTCCGTCGGGACCTCAGTCGGCACGTCTGGTGTTTGACCAGGTGGCAATTCAGTCGGAGCAGATGGTGTCGTCGGCGTTGATTGAGCTGGTGAGTAAGGGATTTGGATGTCGCGGAACGCTTCGAGCGTCTCAGATTTTCCATCGATGACGACCGCTTGCTCCGTGTCACCCAATTCATATAGTCCGAGCGCGATACGGGCGTCATTCGCTTGAATCAATTGTTTGACCGTGTCTTCTGTCAAATTGTATTCAGCGAGCGCTTCTTGATCGAATTGAAGTTCGACGCGACGAATCTCTTGTCCGGCAATTTGGACGGTTTGTGCGCCTTCTACGCCTTCAAGAGCGGGTTGGACTTCTTCCTCGACGAGTTTCGTCAATTCCGCCAAGTCAAGACTTTCATCCGAGATGGCAGCTCCGATGACCGGGAAAGCGTCGAAGCTGAGACGCGACACTTGAGGTTCTTGTGCTGATTCAGGTAGTTCGACGTTACTTAATGCGTCTTTGACTTGCTGTTCTGCTTCATCCATATCTGTACTGAAGTCGTAATCGATTTGGATGTTCGAAGCGTTTTGGAATGATGAAGAACGAACTTGTTCCACACCATTTAGACTTTGCAGGCGTTCTTCGAGAACGGTACTGACTTCTTCGAGTACTTGCTCAGGGGATGCACCTGGATAAATGGTTGTGACCGAGACGGTTGGCGTCGTGATATCCGGTAACGTCTCGAGCTTCATCGTCAGACCGGCGAAAAGACCGGCGGCGGTCAAGATGATCGTCATCAACCAAACCGCGAACTTATTGTTGACGGAGAAGGACGTGATTTTCTGCATGGGTTTTTAATCTCCTCTATATGTTGTTTTTATGACTGGCTGTCGATGGCGTGCGCGCGTTCAATCAAGCGGGCGATGATTGCTTGTTTGAGTTCGGCAGGGGGAACACCGACCCCAAAATGTTCTGACATCATCATACCTTCGAGTGCATAACGAATAATCATCGTTTCAACCGGGTCAGCTGTTTGTTGGAACTGTTGGAAAAACGTATCTAAATCATGCTTCCATCGATTCGCATACTCTTGGTCGACGGCAAACAGTGTGAGAAATGCGATCATTTTCTCGACGTCGATTTGGATGGCTGCTTTCTCAGGGTGTAACTTCGTTTCATCAAATAGACGAACGAATGCCTCAATAGGTCCGTGACCCTCTTGTTGCAACGAAGCATACAACTCGTTTTGTTCTTGCTGTAACCGTTCAACCATAGCGGTCAGCAACGCTTCTTTTGAGGCGTAGTGATAAAGAAGTCCACCTTTTGAAACGCCCGCTGTTTTGGCGACTTCGTCTAATGTAAGTTGATGCACACCTTGATTCATGATGATGTCTGTTGCCGCATCGAGTAGTTTTTGTTTCGTAACGTTCGATCGGTTTGTCATACCTTCACCCCTTTCTGTACCGACCAGACGGTTTGTTTGATTTCACTATATCGTCTGTATTCTTTTGAAGTCAAGAAATGATGCCCTCGAAACTGTCACAAATTAAGCATTCTTATTGATAGCGATTGCAGAAAACCCTTGACGTGAGAATGATTATCAGTGATGATAGGTACTGAGAGTAATTATCATTACCAGAGAGAGAAATCATTGAACGTGGGGGAATGACAGATGAACAAAAAATATGCAGCTTTAGGAATTTCAGCAGCACTAACGACATCGCTCCTTGCCGCTTGCGCAAGCACAGATGAAACAACTTCAAATGAAGGCTCGGACGATTCGAACGTCGTCAATGTTTACTCGAGTCGCCACTACGATGTCGATCAACAGTTATATAAACAGTTTGAAGAAGAAACGGGTATCAAGGTAAACGTCGTGGAAGGTAAGAGTGACGAACTTCTTGAGCGTTTAAACACGGAAGGCGAAAGCACAGAGGCTGACCTCTTCATTACGGCAGATGCTGGGAACTTGTATCAAGCAAAAGAAGCAGGACATCTCCAAGCGGTCGATAGCGATGAGCTTGAGTCAAACATCCCTGCGAAATATCGTGACACGGACAACGAATGGTTCGGTTTGACGAAACGTGCACGTGTCATCGTGTACTCAAAAGATCGCGTGAAACCAGAAGATTTGTCGACGTACGAAGCGTTGACAGAAGAACAATGGAACGGCAAAGTACTCGTCCGTCCATCTGAAAACATGTACAATATCTCACTCCTCGCATCGTTCATCGAAGTGAACGGTGTCGATGAAGCGAAAGAGTGGGCGAAGGGCTTAGTGAACAACATGGCACGCGACCCACAAGGGAACGACCGTGACCAAGCGAAAGCGGTCGTCGCCGGTGAAGGAGACGTGGCCATCATGAACACGTACTACATGGGGCTCATGTTGAATTCTGAAGACGAAGAAGAGAAGAAAGTCGCTGAACAGCTCGGTGTCTTCTTCCCGAACCAAGATACGACAGGCACACACGTGAACATTTCTGGTATCGCGATGACGAAAGCGTCGAAGAATACAGAAAACGCTCAAAAATTGATGGAGTTCATGTCAGAACCGTCAGCTCAAGAGAAGTTTGCGAGTGTGAACTACGAATACCCAGTCAACGAGTCGGTTGAGCCAAATGAGCTTCTTCAATCATGGGGCGAGTTCAAAGAGCAAGACATTAACCTCTCTGCACTTGGAGAAAACCAACAAGAAGCAATCCGCATCTTTAACGAAGTAGGTTGGAAGTAAGATGACTTCGGCTTGAACGCGAGTTCCGGAGATTTTTGCGTTTCATACACCCTAAGCGCTACACGGGACGTGTAGAAACTGATATGATGGGACAGGAATTGATTGTTTATAGAACGGGAGCGGTACGACATGAACTGGCACGCGGTAAAACGACAACTGAATGGATGGGCGATCCTCAGCTTTCTCGCGATTTTATTGATCGTCTTGCCGGGAATCGTCGTGCTCGTGGAATTGTTTGCACCGGTCAACGAGAACTGGCAGCATATTCAAGAGTATTTGTTGCCCCGTTATGTGCGGAACACGTTGTTCATCATGGTGGCTACTGGTCTCCTGACGACGGTGATTGGAACGAGCCTCGCCTGGTTCGTGACCGTCTATGATTTTCCGTTCCGTCGCTTCTTTAAATGGGCACTCATCTTGCCACTGGCGATTCCGCCTTATATCGGGGCGTATACGTATCATGGCATTTTAAATTACACCGGAGTGATCCAAACGACGCTACGGAATCAGTTCGGGATTACTGTCGATCAATCGTACTTCAATATCATGTCGATTCAAGGGACCGTGTTTATTTTCACATTGTTCCTCTATCCATACATTTATACGATTACACGAGCGTTCCTGCATAACCAATCGTCCTCGATGATTGAGAACGCACGAATCTTAGGTCGTGGGTCGTGGGATATTTTCTTCACCGTCGTCATTCCGATTTCCCGAGTCGCCATCATCGGCGGTGTCAGTCTCGTCTTGATGGAAGTACTCAACGACTATGGCGTCGTGAAATATTTCGGGATCCAGACGTTCAGTACCGCTATTTTTAGCACATGGTTCGGGATGAAGGATACGTCGTCGGCGCTGAAGCTGGCAGGTACCCTCATGATTCTCGTCATCGCCATCTTGACGATGGAGCGACTCGTGCGAGGACGGAAGCAATTCAGTTACGCTTCGACGAAAGTGAAACCGCTCAAACCGAGACCGCTTCAAGGCTGGCATCGCTACGCGGTATTCGCATATGTCTCGTTTGTCTTTGCCATCGCATTCGTCATTCCCTTCACGCAGTTGACGGCCTGGACGTTCCTGACGTTCGATACGGTCTTCACAGAGGAATTTTGGCAACTCGTTTGGAATACGGTGCGTGTCGCCTTTATCGCAACAATGATCATCCTGTTGTTCGCACTCATCATTGCGAATTACACGCGGCTCTTCCCGTCGAACATGACACGCGTCATTTCAAAGGTGACGACGCTTGGGTATTCGATTCCGGGGGCAGCGATCGCAATTGCGGTCATCACGCTCTTCTTGTGGCTCGATGGCAAAGTGCTCGATATGGCTAAGGCGCTCGACTTGAGTCAGACGTTCGTGTTTCGGACGACGCTCATCATGCTCATCTTCGCCTACGTCATCCGCTTCCTCGCCATCGGTTACAACTCGATTGAGAGCGGGTTCGAGAAGGTCGGGAAATCGTTCACGGAAGCATCCCGCATGCTCGGATGGAACACGGTCCAAACGTTCTTCCGCGTGGATATCCCGATGATCAAAGGCGCCATCATGAGCGCATTTATCCTCGTCTTTATTGATATTATGAAAGAGTTGCCGTTGACGCTCTTTTTACAACCATTTAACTTTTCAACGCTTGCGACACAGGCGTTCAAATACGTGAGTGATGAGAAGATTCACGAAGCGGCACTCGCTTCCATCGTCATCGTCCTCATGAGTGGACTGTTGATATTCGTTTCCCACAAGGTGCTTGATAAGGAGGCCGACTAATGTTCGTTCAAATCAACGATTTACATTTTAGCTATAAAGGCGCACATGAAGAGACCATCAAAGGGTTCTCGATTTCAATCACAAAAGGCGAAATCGTCTCGCTTCTTGGGGACAGCGGTTCTGGGAAAAGTACGATTCTCCGATTGATCGCAGGGCTCGAGATGCCGAACCAGGGCGTCGTCGTCGTGAACGACTGCGTCTGTTGCGACGATTGTCAGTTCATGCCACCAGAAGATCGTGGCG
Organism: Exiguobacterium sp. B2(2022); assembly: GCF_028823655.1. Classification (NCBI taxonomy): domain Bacteria; kingdom Bacillati; phylum Bacillota; class Bacilli; order Caryophanales; genus Exiguobacterium; species Exiguobacterium sp. B2(2022). Next base: position 28,170 of record NZ_JAPEHX010000029.1, read on the forward strand.
TCGGGATGGTCTTCCAAGACTATGCACTCTTCCCACACATGACCGTTGAAAAGAACATTCGGTTCGGTCTTCATAAACTAAGCCGGAAAGAACGGAATGCGCGTGTCGAAGAGATGCTCGCGCTCGTCAACTTGACGGAGTTCCGTCATCGTTACCCGTACGAACTCAGTGGGGGACAACAACAACGTGTCGCGCTCGCGCGTGCACTCGCACCGAAACCAGCGTTGTTGATTCTAGACGAACCGTTCAGTAACCTCGACACATCACTCCAACATCGTATTCGAGACGATTTGCGCCGTCTCTTAAAGCAGACGGGCACGACGACGATTTTCGTGACACACGACGAGGAAGATGCAGAGGCACTTGCTGACCGCATCGTCTACCTCGGAGAAGGCAAAATTAAAAAGCAAGTCATGACGGAGAACAACAAGACGTTCAACCCGCAGATTCCTTGCTTCGTATAATAGAGAAGACCCCTTATTCACACATTAAAAGTGAGTAAGGGGTCTTTTGTCATTTGGTCATCTCGGAAGGTTTCGACTCATTTCCAAGTTGGTCAATCGCAGTCACATAATAAGAAACACCTGTCTCACTTGCGACTTCGATACTCTTTCTCGCATGGGATGGGACGCTTTCTTTTCCGTCGACGACTTCATAGATGCGATATCCGATCACGCTCTCTTGACGCAAGGCGTGCCAGGTTAACAAGTTTCCTTGTCGCTCGACTGCCGTTGGAACCTCGAGATCGACAGTTTCGTTCAGCTCGGTATCCACTAGCTCTGTATATACGACGAATCGTTCATCGTAGCCCCCGTCCCCGAACGTACCCGAACAGGTGATCAAATTTAAATTGCGATTTGATGTGGCACCGAAAATCTCTTCGATTGGCGCAGTTTTCGTATCATAGCGTTCTGTTTTTGTGACGCGGAACCGAAGTGTGTTTCCGGCTTCGTCTTGAATCAGAACGTCATCGCCTTCTTTGAGTTGATCGAGTTTGTAAAAGACGGCCGGGCCGGTCTTACTGTCGACGTGACCGGCGATCACGGCGTTCCCTTTACTTCCCGGTGTGACACCGGGTTCGAACCACCCGACCTGATTTTCATCTTTTGGTACACCCATCTGTCCGTTTTCCAGTACCCCGACTTGTTCAATTGCCGTATCGACATCAATTTTAGGGATTTGGATTTGAACAGGGGTGACGGCCTTGGCGTTTTCTTCTTCCTCAGCTAATCGTAACTTCTTCACCTCTTCCTGTAGAAGTGAGAATTCAGCCGTTAAATCCGGGCTCTCCTCTATTTGTTTTTCTTCTACAGGTGGTGACGACGATTCTTGGGCGCTCGTCCACGTCCAGAAGCTAAAACAAAAGAGAGAGAGCGCCAGAAACAAATGGCGCTTGTTCATGGGGCTCCCTCCTTATTGATTATTGTTCAGACACTTTACGTTTGCGAAGCGTTACGAAGGCGAGTAAGATTCCGCCAAGTACAGCTAATCCAGCGTAGAGCGTGTTCATTGATTGTTCTTGTGCACCACCGAGACCTGTTTCAGGCATCTCTTCAGGCATCATTGTTTCTTCAAACTTGTCAGGCATTTGTGTCACGATCGCGTTACCGAGTGTTTCACCAACACCGAACATGAACGCATATCCTTCACGGAATGACATCCAAGCCGCTTCTGCATCGCCTGCAACGTATTGATCGAATGTGTCGAGTACGAGTGTCTCATGCTGTTTGATGGCTTCTTCACCGGCAGCTTGTGGCAAGTTACCTTCTGTTGCTGCATCGAGGAATGTGCTAAAGTCGACAGCGAATTGGTCGAGTCGCATACGTGCTTCTTCGATTTTCGCTTCGTCCCCTTCAAGTGTAGCAGCTACGATATCACCTTGTGCTGTGATGTGGTCTGAGTTCCAGACTTTTTCGAACTGTGCAGCACCTTCGTCACCGTATACAGATGCGATGGCCGCTTTGAAGTCGAGTGTATTCTGATCTTCTGCCCATGTGACATAGTCATAGTCCTCTGCTTGGTCATATCCCTTTTGCATACCGATTGCAGCGAGGGCGAAGTGCTCACCTGCAAGACTGTTCAATGTTGAGCGGAGTTCAACTGCCGGTGTGTCTGCTCCAGTCGTAAACTTGTCAGGCATTTGTGTGACGATTGCACCTGAGAGGGCTTTACTGATGTTGAACATGTGCTTGTAGCCTTCACGGAACGTCATGTAAGCTTCTTCATAATCTCCTTCGACATAGTTATCGAATACAGAGAGGACTTGGTCTTCATGAAGTTCAAGTGCATCCGCTGCCGCTTCTTTCGGTAAGTTACCTTCCGTCGCTGCATCGAGGAATGTTGAGAATTCTTCTACGAACTCATCAACTTCAGCTTCAGCTTCCATGCGTAGTTCTTGGTTGTCTGATTTTGCAGCTTCTACGAAATCATCTGAATAGTCGTTATGGCCACGGAAGATTTCCTCGAATTGTGCAGCACCTTCTTCACCGTAGATGGAAGCGATAGCTGGTGTCATGTCGAGCGCGTTTTGATCGAGTGCTTGGTCTGCGACCTCAGCATCTGCTGCCTCGTCGTATCCTTTCATCATCGATGTGACGGCTAATACGTAGTGCTCAGATAAGAGTTGATCGAGTGTGGCGCGAAGGTCACCTGCTGGTGTACTTGCTGTCGGTGTGTGATCCGCTGCCTGTGCGTTGACCGGTACGAGTAGTCCTAAGGCTAGTGCCGGTGCTACGATTTTGTTTAACGTCTTCTTCTTCATGTGTAATCGCTCCTTTTCATAAATGAGTGTTGTTGTCGTTATTTACACCCATCTAACGGAGCGGTTCAAAAAATGGATCACTCTTTTTTTATTTTTTTTCGTTTTTTTGTTGAAGAGTGCGATAAACCCCTGGTGCTACGCCATATTTCCGTTTAAAAATTCTGTGGAAATATGGATAACTTCGAAATCCAGACAGTTCCGCAATCGTTTCTAACGAATGTTTTGTATAGCGCATTTGCTCTTCGGCAAGCTGTAAGCGAATCGATTGTGCATATTCGATGATTGTCATCCCGGTCTCTTCTTTAAAGAGATGAACGGTTCGTGAAACGCTGAGTCCGACCGCTGCGGCGACGTCTGCCACTTTGAAGTCACTCGTGACATGCGATTCGATAAAGCGCATCATGCGGGAGACGACTGGAGGTCGCGCCTGGGAATGCACATCTTGAATCGAACGATCAAGCATGAGTAGAAGCGCTTTGACGAGAGTTTCAATTAATTCAGGACTTTGTTCCGATGGTGGACGGCGCACTTCCTCTGTAATGTGTTGCCATAGCGAAAGTAGGCGGGAATCGATGGTGATCGCATACTTTCGCTCCCGTGGAGTCGCATGCCACCATGTATCGATCGAATGTCCGGTACAGAAGATATGATAGTCTCCGCTCGCGGGTGTATCGACATGCATTTCATAGAAGTCACCCGGACGGACAATCAATACGTCACCAGGTCGTGTGATCATCGTTTCTCCATTGACCACAATCCGAGCCGTTCCTTCCGTTTGTAAGCGAATCAGATACGTATCGAGTAAGTTGGCGAATGGAAAAGTGTAGGTCGTTGTATGATATGAATAGCCACAAAAGCCGATTTCCATAATAGTCTCCTTATTTTATAGCAAAATTGTACATATTTTAATCATATCATGGATGGTCATGAATCCTTGAAGACAGTACGATGAAAGCGTTGAAACGGAAATGAACTTCAAGGAGGACGTAACATGAAACAATGGTGGAAAGAAGCAGTCGTGTATCAAATTTATCCACGTAGCTTCAACGATTCGAATGGTGATGGGATTGGTGACATCCAAGGGATCACGGAGAAGATGTCTTACTTGGCAGAACTCGGAATCGATGTCATCTGGCTCTCGCCGGTATACGATTCGCCGAACGATGACAACGGATACGACATTCGTGATTATCGTGCCATCATGGAGGAGTTCGGTACGATGGACGACTTTGATGCGATGCTTGAAGAAGCACACCGTCACGGGATTAAAATCATGATGGATCTCGTCGTTAACCACTCTTCGGACGAACACCAATGGTTCATGGAGTCACGTTCTTCAAAAGATAGTCCATATCGTGACTATTATATTTGGAAAAAAGGGAAAGATGGTCAACCTCCGACGAACTGGGGGGCTTTCTTCGGCGGCAGCGCTTGGCAGTATGATGAGGCGAGTGATGAGTACTACCTCCATCTCTTCAGTAAGAAACAACCGGATCTGAACTGGGAAAGCGAAACGCTTCGTCGTGAAGTGTACGATCTCATGACGTATTGGCTCGATAAAGGGGTCGACGGGTTCCGGATGGACGTGATCAATATGATCTCAAAAGACCCGAGCTATCCGGATGGTCAAACGCAAGGAACAGGGTACGGTGACGGCACGCCATTCTTCTTTAACGGGCCACGTATCCATGAATTCATGCAAGAGATGAATCAAGAAGTCTTATCGAAATACGACACGATCACGGTCGGTGAGATGCCAGGGGTCAGTGTGGAAGAAGCGAAACTGTATACAGGGGAAGACCGAAATGAACTGAACATGGTCTTTCATTTTGAGCATGTAGACGTCGGAAACGGCAGCTTCGGAAAATGGAATCCGACGGACTGGAAACTCACAGAGTTGAAGACGATCTTCTCGCGTTGGCAAGAAGGACTGGAAGAGGAAGGGTGGAACAGCCTGTACTGGAGTAACCATGACCAGCCCCGTGCCATCTCGCGCTTCGGGAACGACTCCCCAGAATATCGTGTCCGTTCCGGGAAGATGCTTGCGACACTTCTTCATCTATTGAAAGGGACACCTTACATTTATCAAGGGGAAGAGTTCGGGATGACAAACGTCGCGTTTGATTCGATCGATCAGTACCGAGATATCGAAACGTTGAACGCCTACCGTGACTACACGTCAAAAGGGTTGTTGACGCACGACGAGATTTTCCGTGGAATTCATGAGCGGGGACGTGACAATTCACGAACGCCGGTACAGTGGTCGGACGAAGCACATGGTGGCTTCACGACAGGGACACCATGGATTGGGGTCAACCCGAACTATGTCGACATCAATGCGGAGGCGGCACGGAAAGACCCAGATTCTCTCTTTCATTACTACCGTCAATTGATTGCGCTCCGTAAAGCCAATCCAATCGTTGTCTATGGAAAGTATGAGCTGTTGTTACCGGAAGATGAGGCAATCTATGCGTTCACACGTTCGTTCGAAGGAGAGACATGGCTCGTGCTCTGTAACTTCTCAGGTGACACACAACAACGTGACTTACCATATGACGTAAAAGAACGCGTCATCGGAAACATGGAACCGATTGAACCGTTCACCCTTCGTCCTTACGAAGCACAAGTGTATAAACTGTGACGAAAAGCTCGCCAGACGGCGAGCTTTTTTGAGCGGTCACGTATCTTCTCTCGATGATTCGGGAATAGTGTAAGTAACATCTGACATGAAAAGAGGGAACGACATGGGTACTTTAATCGCGTACTCTTCCAGATATGGGACGAGTGAAAAAGTGGCGTGTAGACGTTCATGTCCAAAATATCGTAGAAGAGCCGAACGTCATGTGGGAGACCGTGGATCACGTCATCGTCGGCAGTTCGATTCGGATGGGTACCATCCAGGACGAGATGAAGGAATGGTTGTCGCTTCATGAAGCACACTTGCTTGAGCATCCTCTCGCTCTATATTTGTGTGCCGGGACACCGACAGAGTCGGAGCGGATTCGTGAGCTAGAAGAAGCTTATCGTGACAAGTTGCGCGAACATGCTTATTTCGTCGAAGTCGTCGGAAGTGGGTATGACTTTGAACGAATGGGCTTTTTAGACAAAGCGATCGTCCGGATGATGGCCAAACAGAAAGAAAGCTCGCTTGAACTCGATGAGGACAAATTGAAACGGCTTGTCGAGGCGGCTCAAACGTCCGAACGCACTCGGTCCGAGAATCCGTAAGCAAGTATGTCTTTCACATCGATCGGACTTTTCGTGGAGATGAGTACATCTCCGCTTTTTTTCTGTCCTTCGATGTGATGAAGTGCGATCTTCTCCAGTTGACGTCCTATTCTTAACGCGATTGGCGCAGATTCATGGCATCGTAAGTTTTCGATGGTCACTTCATCGGTCCGATTATCCCCTCCGAACAGTTCGAGATCAGCTCTCGAGGTTGTAAATCCACGAACGGAGATGCGATGTAATTGAACGCGCCGAGACTTGTATTGAACCGCCAGTGCCGGATGTTTTTCATAATCGTAAGTCGGGTCACCAATCGCGGTCAATCCATGGATCAAGACGTCTTGATAGGCCGATACGACCAGGCTTCGTGGAGAGGATTTCGCATATAGCGAGCTTCTAACCGGTTCGACGGATACTAAGTTCGTACCAGACAGAAAGCGTGCTGTCGCCGAATCGGGATCGTCTGCTAAATGATGACCGATGTGACGGAAATTAAATGAGCGATTGTCATGAAGTGAAAGGTGTCCAAAAATATGAACGTCATGAGCTGCTGACGAGGTTCCATGTGCCTTTACTTCGATTCCGCCAAAACATCCTTCACTTTTATTGTTCACGAGTGTGACGTGCCGCGATCCATCGTCAATCTCAATGCCATTCGAGTTTGAGAATCCAACGGCGTGTGTTCGGCCATGAGGGTGATGACAATAACAGTTGGTGATATAAATGGCATCGCTATGGTGTGTCGTGATTCCGTCATCCCCATAGTTTGTCGCCTCAAGGTGATCAAGATGAATATACCGACTGCCGTTTGCGGCACGCAGTCCATCCCCTAAGTAATGATAGTGTGGAGACGTGATGTCGAACGCATGAAGACCGGCATTTTTAGCCGTCACATGATGCACCCAACCATACGTCACATGCGCAAACGTCAAGGCACTCGATGTCGTGTCACCGCTCGTGGTTCGTTTCACATCGCCTAATCGTGAGACGTTCCAATCGAGCGTCAGGTGACATACCTCGATATGATGGTTTCCCGCAAATGGGGTGGCGTTTCGTAACAGTCTTCGATGCTTTGGGGCACGATCCGATAGTTTTAGAATGGTGACGTCCTGTCCGGCACCTTCTAACACGCAGTTCGAAGGAAGGCGAATGCCCCGAACGATATACACACCTGCCGGGACAAAGACGCGGCGGTTAGAGCGGAGGGCGAGACGAAAAGCGAGCGTGCAATCCGTTTGTCCGTCCCCGACGGCGCCATAGTCTGTCACATCAACACGTTGTTTTGTGACCTGCATCAGATTCAAATATTCCGCATCGAGTCGGCGCATCCAAACAGGACGAACCATTTCGTCCATTTGTTCGAGCGGGAGTGACGTTTGAACAGGGGTGATGCGTTCTGTCATTGGAATTCGGCAAGGGATAGATTGTTGCTGCTCTGAGTAAGATGTCTCGCGAGTGACACGATGCCATTCGAGTGTTCGTTGGATGAGGTCTTCTTCCGACCAATCAGAATATGAGGTAATCATCGATGCGATTGATTGTGGGTCCTTTGCATTTTTCATAATAAATCCTCCTAGCATCATCTTCTCTAGCATGTACCCGTTTCACCTCGTTTTTTAGCAATCAGAAGTATTTACTAGACAGAAGCATCTAGTCGTGTTATATTCAATATGTGCTTAATTAAGAATAGCTGGAATCATAATTCACAAGTGCTTGGGATTATTTTTCATTAGATAATCCAGAGGCTTGTATTTTTTTTGGTCAAGTTTTTTCTAGTAAGGCACTACTATAACGCATAGCGTTTATTTCAGGAGGGTTCATTCATGAACACAGGTAAAGTAAAATGGTTTAACTCAGAAAAAGGTTACGGCTTCATCGAAATGGAAGGCGGAGACGACGTATTCGTACATTTCTCAGCAATCCAAGGCGACGGCTTCAAAACACTTGAAGAAGGCCAAGAAGTAACTTTCGAAATCACAGACGGAGCTCGTGGACCACAAGCTTCTAACGTTGAAAAAATCTAATCTTCCTTTCTAAGGAATATGAT
>NZ_JAPEHX010000002.1:0-88790 GCF_028823655.1 Exiguobacterium sp. B2(2022)
TTTGTTGCCACGTTCCATATTTCCAACGACGGAACGCGAAGAATCCGCGAAACCACTCATCGAGGGAGAAGGCGAGCCAAATCCCAAGGATGCCGAGCCCCATTTGAAGACCGAACAAGTAGCTGAACGCCACGGCGACACCCCACATCGAGGCAATCCCAATCATGACCGGGAAGCGGACGTCCCCAACGGACTTCAACGATCCCATCAAGACGATGTTCATGGCGCGCCCCGGCTCTAAAATGAGCGTTGCCCATAAGATTGGTACTCCGACCGCGATGATGTCAGGGTTTGACGTGAAGAGACCGAGTAGCGACTCGCTGAACACCGCCAATCCGAGAGAGGCGACGAACGAGGCGAACATGGCGATCTTCAATGTCTTGACGGCGCGATGATACGCCTCTTTGAAACGTTTGCCTCCGATATCTCGCGCAATCAAGAGCTGTGTTCCTTGTGCGACGGCGACGGTGAACAAGAAGGCGAGCATTGACAAGTTCATGACGTATACCCGTGCGGCGAGGGAAGCTTCTCCCATCGTCGCGATGAAACCGGTGATGATGATTTGTGAAGCTTGATAAGACAAGTTCTCTCCTGCAGAAGGGACACCGATTTGAAGGAGCGACTGGATGTCGTCTTTCTTCGGTCGTAACACTTCTTTTAACGGGAAGCGGATCAAAAGCTTCCGTTTGACGAGCCAGAACAACAGTACCATAGCGGCGAATCGTGCGATCACGATGGCCCAAGCGACACCGGCAACACCTGTGACCGGAAGTCCGAACCAGCCGGTAACGGCAAAAATGGCACCGACGGCGGTGATGATATCAATCAGAAGCGTCGCGAGCATGGCGTGTTTCGTCATCCCGTGACTCCGGAGGATCGAACTGAGCGCCATGATGAGCGCTTCGGTGAATAACGACAAGCCGACGATTTGCAGGAACAACAGCCCGTGTGCAAACAGTTCATCCGATAGACCGAATAGGCGCAAAAACGTTTCACCGAATAAGAAGATGACGACGACCATGGTCGCACCGAGCCACATGTTCAAACTGACGGCGGAGCGGGCGAAGTCACGACTCTTCTTCATGCGCCCAGCCCCGATGGCCTGACCGATCAAAATGGTCGCCCCGACAGACGTCACACTGAAGACAATCAAGAACACGTTTAAGATTTGGTTGGCAACCCCGACGGCCGAAGCGGCGGCGTCTGAGTAATGTGCGAGCATCAATGTGGCGATGATCCCGGTTCCCATGTGGAGGGCAAGTTCGATGAAAATCGGCCACGACAGTTTGAACAGGGTGAGCTGTTCCGTTTGTTTCGTCTGCATGTAGTGTATTCTCCCTTTTCTCTATAATTCTTTCTGTTAACTATTTGTTTTATAAAAATGTCAAAGGTCATCTTACTCCTTATGAAATGAAAAAGAAAGGGGTTTGCTAAATTATTTTCAACAAAAAAATCACCCGAAGAAATCAGGTGATTTTCGAAATTATTTCAATTTCAGAATAACTGCACTAAATGGTGCCAGTTCGATGTCGAGTGACTCGAGATCGCGGTCGTTTAACAAGTCGTAGGCGGCGCCACGATAACCGAGCGGACTTAGTTTCGAAGTAGAGTCCGAGTTATTGAAGTAGACCAAGTACGTCTCATCTTTCGTGCATCGCTCGATGATGACGGCATTGTTGGCGTCGTCGACCAAGTTGAAGCGATACGAGCCGGCGTTTGCGAGTACGGGATGGTCTTTCCGTAGCTGGATGAGTTTTTGAATGTAACGGAAGAGGTTACGGTCTTCTTCGGCTTCGTCCCACGGCATACAGCGGCGGCAACCCGGGTCTTGTTCTCCCTCGAGTCCGATTTCATCCCCATAGTAAATACATGGGCTACCTGTGTACGTGAGCATGGATGTCATCAAGAGCTTGAATTTGCCTTTATGACCTTTCGCCCGCGTCAACGCACGAGGTGTATCGTGTGAGTCGATCAAGTTGAACGTGACTTCGTTGACGTTCATCGTGTTCATCATCTCGACGCGCGTCAATTCGTTGCGGAACTCAGAAGCCGTCGTCCGATCGAGTGCGAAATAGTTCAAGCTCGCGTTCGTGAACGGATAGTTCATGACGGCATCGAACTGGTCGCCTTGTAGCCAAGGTTGCGCGTCGTGCCAAATTTCCCCGAGGATGTAGGCTTCCGGGTTCGCTTTCTTGACGGCTTTTCGGAAGTCACGCCAGAACGCATGATCGACCTCGTTGGCGACGTCTAGGCGCCATCCGTCGATGCCAAATTCTTCGACCCAGTAACGGGCGACATCTAATAAGTAAGCTTTCAACTCTGGATGCTCCGTATTGATCTTCGGCATGTTCTTCTCGAACGCGAACGTATCGTAGTTCGGCTTCGGCTCCGTCACGATTGGGAACTCACGGAGATAGAACCAATCGCGATACTCAGACGCCGGACCGTTCTCGACGACATCTTGGAACCATGGGTGGTGATATCCGACATGATTGAAGACGGCATCGAGCATGACCTTGATGCCATTCTCGTGCAAGAGGTCGACCATTTCTTTAAATTTCTCTTTTGTCCCGAACTGTGGATCGATTTCCATATAGTCGAGCGTATCGTACTTGTGGTTCGTCGTCGCTTTAAAGATCGGGCAGAAATAGATGCCGGTAATCCCGAGTTCGACCAAGTGGTCGATATGGTCAATCACCCCTTGGAAATCCCCACCGAAGAAGTTTGTGATTGTCGGCTCTGTCGAGTTCCATGGCAGTGTCTCTTCTGGATTAAGTGAAGCATCTCCATTGGCGAAGCGATCCGGGAAGATTTGATACCAAACCGTGTCCTTCACCCATGACGGTGCGTGGAAGATATCAATCGGATTGATGAACGGGACACAGAAGTAATAGCCCGTGTCATCGAGCGGTTTTTCTTCGAACCACCCTTTTTCGGTATAGACGGCTGTCTCTTGTCCATCATTCAAACGGAATCCGTAGCGAAGGCGACGGAACGGCGGCTTGATGGCGATGAACCAGTAGTCATAGGCGTCGTCAAAACCGATTTTCTCCATTGGAGTCTCGTATGTACGCCAGTAGCTCGGCTTGTCCGGGTCAAAATTCCACATGGCCGGGTCTTCAGAATGCCAATCGTAAGGGTCGTTCCAAATCAAATCGACCGATTCAATATCTCCACGTTTCGTATGAAAACGGATGTGGATCGTCTCACGGTCATATTTGTAAACGAACGGGGACATGGCACGATGATAAATCGCTTCTTTCATCATAAGGAAAACATTCCTTTCTTTATAGGGGATGACATCATTTTACAACACTGTGAATCAAAGAGAATAGGTGTTGCGAAAACGTTTGCTCAAGCAAAGGGTAATAAAGCGTTTACATTTTGTCAATTGCTGAAACTCATAAAAAGTGAAGATTTGAGAACAAAATTTTATAAATTACATAAATGGGTCAACAGACGTAAAAAAAGTGTAAAAAAAGACTTGTAAAACGCTTTCACAAATGTATAATAAAAATTGAGGTGAGGATGCAAACGTTTTCACTACCGTGTCAATTTCGTAGCGGAGTTTTAAAATTGACGTGGTCGTGCGATTGCGCAAATCTGACCATACTATTTCCTTGGGGAGGTTTTTCATCATGAAGATGAAAAAAATGGTAGCAGGACTTTCAACAGCAGTATTCGCATTCGGTGCACTTGCTGCATGTGGTGGCGGAACAGACAACGGATCTTCTAACGAAGGTGGTTCTTCAAGCGAGAACAAACCTGAAAAGATCGTCATCTGGGAAGACATCGAAAAGTCTGAAACAACGAAAGAAGTTGCGAAGGCGTTCGAAGAAGAGCATGGCGTAAAAGTTGAAGTCGTCGAAGTACAGATGACAGACCAAAAAGACAAGCTTGCGCTTGACGGTCCAGCTGGCAAAGGTCCAGACATCGTTCTCGTACCGCACGACCAAATCGGTACAATCGCTGACCAAGGCCACTTGAATCCAATCGCTGACGAAGGATCACTTGACGCATTCACAGACGCTGCGAAATCAGCTGTCATGTTCGATGGTCAAGCTTACGGATATCCAAAATCAGTTGAGACACCAGTTCTCATGTACAACAAAGATTTGATGGCTGAAGCTCCAGCATCAATGGACGACCTCTACAAGTTGTCAAACGATGTGAAAGCTGATGGGGAGTATGGATTCCTCGCACTTTGGGATAACTTCTACTTCGCACACGGTGTTGTCGCTGGATTCGGCGGATACGTGTTCAAAGAAGACGGTGGCGCACTCGATCCATCTGACATCGGTTTGAACAACGAAGGCGCAGTTGAAGGATTCGAATACATCGGTAAATGGTACGAAGAAGGCCTCTTCCCTAAAGGATTGATCGGTGAGTCTGGCGGCCAAGCGATGGACCAACTCTTCACTGAGAAGAAAGCACATTCAGTCATGAACGGACCGTGGGCTGTAGCTGGTTACACAGATGCAGGCGTAAACCTCGGAGCGGCTCCAATGCCAACACTTCCGAACGGTGAGCCAATCAAGACGTTCATGGGTGTGAAAACATATGCCCTTTCAGCTTACACAGAAAACCAAGAGTGGGCTGAAATGTTCCTTCAAGAGTTGACGAATGAAGAAAACGCATTGGCAATGTTTGAAGCATACAACGAGATCCCACCAGTAGCAGCACTCGAGTCGAACGAAACAATCACGTCGAACGAAGTTGCGAAAGCGGTATTCGACCAAGCGACAAACGCAATCCCAATGCCGAACATTCCTGAAATGGGACAAGTTTGGGAGCCAATGGCACAAGCACTTCAGCTTGTAGCGACTGGTAAACAAGATGCACAGAAATCTGCAGACGATGCAGTGAAAGTCATCGAGCAACAAATCCAAGCGAACAACCAATAAGGATTGAAATGACGGGGTGCGCCACATGGCGTTCCCCCTCATTTTCTAACATTGAGCAAACGTTTGCTTGATTGATTTGCTCAAATCGAAAGGAGAAACTGAGGATGGCTGCAATTGCGAACCCTAAAACACCGGACCAACGCCCGGACAAGCCTACAAACCATGCTCGGAACGCGGGACTACTTTCCATCATTCCGGGACTCGGACAGTTATATAACAAACAATACGCGAAGGCGGTAGCGTTCTTTATCGTCGTCGTATCTTATTTTGCCGTAAACTATGATCTATTTTTCAAAGGCGCGGGCGCCGGACCAGGTGACCGTGGAGGACTTTGGGGATTGATCACGCTTGGTGAAGTGCCAGGACCTCGTAACGACCACTCCATCTTCTTGATGGTCGAGGGGATTGTCGCGTTAATTTTACTTTTCTTCGGAATCGCGTTCTATGTTTGGAACATTCGTGACGCCTATCGTGTCGGTCGCGCTCGTGATCAGCATCTAAACCTTCCATCGTTCCAAATGCAACTTCGCAACTTGCGTGACCATGGATTCCCATACTTAATGTTAATCCCATCACTCATTTTGTTAGTGTTTACAGTTATTCTTCCATTGATCTTTACGTTCTTGATCGCCTTCACGAACTATCGCTATAACAACGCACCACCAGCGAAACTCGTCGAATGGGTCGGATTCGAGAACTTCACGCGTATTTTTGAAATCGATATCTTCCGTGACACTTTCGTCGGGGTACTCGGCTGGACACTTGTCTGGACGGTCGCTTCAACGACAGGTGTCATCGCAATCGGGATCTTCCTTGCGGTACTCTTGAACCAAGAAGGTCTTCGTTTCCGTCGCTTGTTCCGTTCAATCTTGATTTTGTCTTGGGCAGTTCCGGCATTCATCACGATCTTGATCTTCCGTTCAATGTTCAACGAATCGTTCGGGGTGTTCAATACGACAATCTTGCCGGCACTCGGTCTTGACCCAGTCAACTGGATGACCGATCCGACAGCTACACGAACAGCACTCGTTCTCATTCAATGGTGGCTCGGCTTCCCGTTCATCATGACGCTCATGACAGGGGTCCTTCAGTCGATTCCTGGTGACTTGTATGAAGCGGCAACGATTGACGGAGCGACAATCTTTGATAAGTTCCGCTTGATCACATTGCCGATGCTCTTGTTCGCGACTGCACCGATCTTGATCACGCAGTTCACGTTCAACTTCAACAACTTCAACATCATCTATCTCTTTAATGGCGGTGGCCCTGCTGTACCTGGACAAACGGCCGGCGGTACCGACATCTTGATTTCTTGGATTTACAAATTGTCTCTCGGTGCCAACCCGCAATACGGACTTGCGGCTGCGATTACACTCATCTTGTCATTCTTCATCATGACACTTGCCGTGATCCAGTTCCGTCGGACAAAATCTTTCAAAGACGAGGATATGATCTGATATGAAAAAACAAAAACGAATCAATTTGGCGATCTCGTATGTCATCTTGACGCTTGCGTCGATCATCATTCTCTATCCGATGCTTTGGGTTGTCGGTACATCATTCAACCCGGGGCGTACGATTACGTCAACGATTATTCCATCTAACCCGACGTTTATTCACTATAAAAACTTGTTTGACCTAACGATTTCGGATTATAGTTTATGGTATGTGAATACGTTGAAAATCGCTTTCATCACGATGGCACTCTCAGTCGTCTTAGTGACGATTACTGGTTACGTCTTCTCACGCTACCGTTTCGTCGGACGCAAGAACTCACTCGTCTTGTTCCTCGTCCTTCAGATGGTGCCACAGTTCGTTGCGATCATCGCGATTTATGTATTGCTCAACATGCTCAACCTTCTTGACACACATACAGCGCTCATCTTGCTCTATGCGGGTGGTGCGATTCCGATGAACACGTACTTGGCGAAAGGGTACTTCGACACGATTCCAAAAGAACTTGACGAAGCAGCTCGCATGGATGGTGCAGGTCACCTCCGAATCTTCTGGCAAATCATCTTGCCGCTTGCGAAGCCGATTGTCGCAACGATTGCTCTCTTTAACTTCATGGGACCATTCAACGACTTTATCTTGGCATCGCTCGTCCTTCGTTCACCAGAGAAACAAACATTGGCAGTTGGTCTTTACAACATGATCTCGAAACAGTTCGATAATAACTTCACGTTATTCGCGGCGGGTGCGGTTCTTTCAGCCCTTCCAATCGTCATCTTGTTCTTCATGTTCCAACGCTACTTCGTTTCTGGCCTTACAGCGGGTGGTACGAAAGGATAATACTCGTAAAAGGAGGAAGCGATATGAGGCGAGGCGTCGTGCTCGTGCTCCTGTCGCTTCTTTTGTTTCCGACCGTCGTCGGTGCAAAGGAAGCTGCTACTTGGGAACAAGAACGCATGTATTTTATTATGGTCGACCGATTTGTTGACGGGAACCCGGACAACAATGAGCAAGTCGACAAAGATGATCCGAAAGCGTTTCATGGCGGGGACATCCGTGGGGTCATCGAAAAGCTCGATTATATCGAGTCACTCGGCTTCACATCGATTTGGTTGACGCCCGTTTTTGAAAATATGCCGGACGGCTATCACGGGTATTGGATTAAGGATTTTTATAACATCGACCCGCAATTCGGGACGAAAGAGGACTTACAAGAACTTGTCGAGGAAGCACACAAACGAGACATGAAAGTCATTCTCGACTTCGTTGTCAACCACGTCGGCCCGAACCATCCGTGGGTGGAAGAAAAGCCGGAATGGTTCCACGAACAGCTGCCGATCGTGTTCTGGAAAGACCAGGAGCAAGTCGAGACACACTGGTTATTCGATTTGCCGGACTTTAAAACAGAGAATCCGGAAGTCAAATCGTATTTGATCGACGCGGCGAAGTACTGGATCGAAGAGACGGACATCGATGGCTATCGCCTCGACACGGTCCGTCACGTCGATAAGGCGTTCTGGAAAGACTTTGTCGAAGGTGTTCGGTCGGTCGACCCAGACTTTTACTTACTCGCTGAAGTGTTTGACCCGGATCCACAATATGTCGCGCAGTATGACGACCTTGGATTCAACAGCATCACGAACTTTACATTCTACGACCGGGTATCAAAAACGATGACGCAACAGCAGGCGAACGTCGATGAGATCGATGTTGCCGCAAGCTATGCCGAAACGTTCTTTAACGACCCGAATCAGATGGCGACGTTCCTCGATAACCATGATGTCGAACGGTTCATGCATATGGCTGAACTCGGCGGCGTGGAATCGGCGGAACGACGGTTACGTCTTGGGTTGTTCGCACTCTATGCGTCACCGGGTATGCCAATCGTCTTCCAAGGGACAGAAAATGCACAGACAGGTGGAGCCGACCCGGCGAACCGTGTCATGACTGAGTTCCCGGGAAATGAAGAGTTACACGAATACGTCGCAACGATGAACCGCATGCGTGAAGAGTATCCTGTTTTTGCGACAGGTGAACAGCGTATGATTGCATCGGAGGATGGAATGGCCGTCTTCGAACGGAAAGACGGAGATGATGTCGCGTTATATGCGATCAACATGAACAGTGAGGATCGAGAGATTGAGATCGAGGTCAGTGAAATCGGGGAAGATACAAGACTTCGTGGTCTATTATTCTCACAACTGGTCACAGATCAACGCGGAACGTTTACAATTGAACTATCTGGCGAAAGTGCGAACGCTTACATCGTTGAGGAGTCATCGGTAAATCCGTGGATGATTGGGTTGATCGTTGTCACGATTCCGATTTTCTTGACAGGTTTGGTCATGTGGAAGCGTCGCAAATAAAGATATGACACGCCGAAAGGCACGAATTGAATTCACGGAAGCAGGGGGGAACACCATGCAAATCACAATTAAAGATGTTGCGAAGCACGCGAACGTCGCGCCGTCGACGGTATCTCGCGTCATCGCCAACAGCCCAAGAATCAGTCAGAAGACAAAAGAACGAGTCAGAAGCTCGATGGAAGAGCTCGGTTACCATCCGAACATTCATGCGAGAAGTCTTGCCAACCGCTCGACACAGTCGATTGGTCTCGTCATGCCGAGCGCGGCAACAAAGACGCTTCAAAACCCATTCTTCCCAGAAGTGTTGCGAGGAATCAGTACGAAGGCGCACCAAAACGGTTATTCACTCTATATGACGACCGGTGTGACAGAAGAAGAGGTATTGTCGGGTGTAATCGAGATGGTACAGGGACGCCGTGTCGACGGTGTCATCGTCCTCTATTCACGTGAAGACGACCAAGTCGTCCAATATCTACGTCAGACGAAGTTTCCGTTCGTCGTGGTCGGGAAGCCGTTCGGGGACGCTTCTTCGATTACGTACGTCGATACGGACAACTATTTGGCCGGACGCGAAGTGACGAAGCACCTCTATAATCTAGGTCACCGACGTATCGCCTTCATCGGGGGATCGGACAAACTCGCCGTGACACAAGACCGCCGGAACGGATACGCGACGGCTCTCATGGAAGCGGGCATCCCGGTATGTGAGGACTATATCGCACGAGCCGAGTTCATGACGAAGGGTGGCGCAAAAGCCGTCCGTGAACTGCTTCAAAATGAAGAGCCACCGA
Source organism: Exiguobacterium sp. B2(2022) (assembly GCF_028823655.1). Classification (NCBI taxonomy): domain Bacteria; kingdom Bacillati; phylum Bacillota; class Bacilli; order Caryophanales; genus Exiguobacterium; species Exiguobacterium sp. B2(2022). The sequence continues at coordinate 9,514 of NZ_JAPEHX010000002.1, forward strand.
CAGCTGTCGTCGTCAGTGATGACATGATGGCACTCGGGGTCATCAGTACACTCAGCGAGATGGGACTCAAGATTCCTGAAGATGTGGCTGTCGTCAGTTTCAATAACGTGTATATCGCCGAACACTCGAACCCGCCGCTCACTTCGGTCGAGATCAACATTTTCGGTCTCGGCTTTGAGGCGACGAATTGCTTGATTGAACAAATTAGCGATAATGCCCCACCATACGGAAAACGTGTCATCGTTCCACACTATTTGGTCGTCCGCCAATCATGTGGACAAAAAAAGAGTAAAGCGGAGACGCTCGAATCAAATTCTTAATCGTCTAGACGGTCTCGCGAGGAGCGAGGTCGTCTTTTGCATATCCTGTTGATTGAAGTCGTCTGAAGTGGGGAACATTTCTCACGAACGGATTGAAATTGAAAGGATGGATTGAGATGAGTGAAAAACGATTTGTCGGAACATATGATACGAAAGAGAGCCTGCTTTCTAAAATGAACGAACTGAATGAAAATGGCTACGATGAAGGAGAATTATATGTCGTGACCGAACAGAAAGACGCTGTCCATGTGCTCAAACATGAGACGAACGTAAACGTGGAAAATGGTGACGCGTCTTGGTTAGACAACCTTCAGGACGATACAAGTCAGGGCAAAGATATGAAACAGGCGCTACACGATTTAGGCATCTCAGATGATGAGGTGGAGCAAGCACATGCACAATTGAAACAAGGCGGATATGTGCTCGTCATCGATGAACCTGATACGGGGTTCAATGATGGTCGGAGCGCTCTATTCGAAGGGCATGAGGCGAATGCGGTGTTCGGTGAGGATGAAGAAAATCAAAAGTGATGACCCATTAAGACTGTCTCCGCGAGAGGCAGTCTTTTTTCTCTAAATAATGTGACAAAAAAAGAAAGAAAAAGTTTTATGCAAACGATTGCATTCTCACTTCAGTTGTGTAAAATGAAAGGTGAGATTAAATACAGCGCTTTCATAGACAAACGGTTGCATGAACTTGTTGTCCGTCGAAGGTAGCCTTGTAGAGAAAAAGGAGTGGCAGACAGATGAAACGATTGTTTGCAGTCGATGAATGGAAAGTAACAGAAGAAGGTCTTCACCCGAAAGAAAACCGTCTTGCTGAATCGATCACATCGCTCGGAAACGGGCACATGGGAATGCGAGGAAATTTCGAGGAAGATTACTCGAATGATACGCACCAAGGATTCTATGTGGCGGGCGTCTATTACCCGGACAAAACACGTGTCGGTTGGTGGAAGAACGGATATCCTGAATACTTTGCCAAAGTATTGAATGCGACAAACGTCATCGGTCTACGCGTCGCGATCAATGGCACACCTGTCGACTTGGCGAAATGGGACGTTAAGGACTTTACACGCGAATTGGATATGCAGCGTGGTGTCCTCACACGGACGTTCACATTGATGAACGGGACAGAAGAGACAAACGTAGAAGTCGTCCGTTTCTTCTCCATCGTCGACAAAGAAGTATTAGCGATTCGTTACAACGTCACACCGGTGAACTACGAAGCGAAAATCGAGTTCACACCATACTTAGACGGCGATGTCGAGAACGAAGATTCGAACTACGATGAGAAGTTCTGGCTCCCGGTTGACCGCGGCATCGAAGAACGCTTCGGTTTCGTGACGACGAAGACGAAAAAACTCGATTGGCACGTTACGGCATCGATGATTGCGGACGTAGAAGGTGCTCGTTGCGAAGTGCTCGAAGCGACAGACCTCTTCGTGGCGAACAAATTCACGGTCAATGTGACTGCTGGCGAGACAGCGACAGCCTATAAATATGTATCTGTCGTGACAAACCGCGACCATGCGATTGAAGACCTTCAATCTGCAGGGATGAAACGCGTCGAAGCGGCGTTTGAAAAGGGCTTTGAGACGCTTCTCACTGAACAGACGGAAGCATGGCTCGCACGTTGGGAAGATGCGGACGTTCGAATCGATGGAGATATCGAAGCGCAACAAGGAATCCGTTTCAACATCTTCAACATGTATCAGACGTATACAGGTGAAGATTCGCGTCTCAACATCGGACCGAAAGGATTCACAGGCGAGAAGTACGGCGGTGCGACGTATTGGGATACGGAAGCCTATTGCCTCCACTTCTACTTGGCGACGACCAAACCAGAGGTCTCATGGAACTTGCTCAAATACCGTCACAATCAATTGCCACAAGCAAAAGAGAACGCTGTGAAGAATGTCGGTATGGAAGGTGCGCTTTATCCGATGGTCACGATGAACGGGGAAGAGTGCCACAACGAGTGGGAAATCACACATGAAGAGATTCACCGGAACGGTGCGATCGCCCATGCGATCTTCAACTACACGAACTTCACAGGCGATAAGTCTTACCTTGGACAATACGGACTTGAAGTATTGGTCGAGATCTCGCGTTACTGGGCTAGCCGCGTCAACTTTGTGCCACACAAAGACGTGTATATGATCCTAGGCGTCACAGGTCCGAACGAATACGACAACAACGTCAACAACAACTGGTACACGAACTTGATCGCCGCGTGGACGCTCGAGTACACGCAAGAAGTGTATAACTACTTGAAAGAAGCAGAACCTGCACGTCTCGAAGAGCTCGTGTCGACACTTGGCATCACAGACGCTGAACTTGCGAAGTGGGCGGATATCCAAACGAAGATGTACTATCCAAAAGATGACCTTGTGCCAGATGTCTTCATGCAACAGGATGGCTTCATGGATAAAGAGCAGATCTTGGTGAAGGACCTCGATCCGAAACATCTTCCACTTAACCAAAACTGGTCGTGGGATCGCATCCTTCGCTCAAACTTCATCAAACAAGCGGACGTCCTTCAAGGACTCTACACGTTCGGTGATCGCTTCACGCTTGAACAGAAACGTGCGAACTTCGATTTCTATGAGCCACGCACGGTTCATGAGTCGAGCTTGTCACCATGTGTCTATTCAATCATTGCGGCAGAAGTCGGGTATGAGGACAAAGCGGTTGAATTGTATCAACGTTCAGCACGTCTTGACCTCGACAACTACAACAATGATACAGAAGACGGGCTGCACATCACGTCGATGGTCGGCTCATGGATGTCCATCGTTCATGGTTTCGCGGGTATGCGCATCCAAGGGGATCACCTCTCGTTCAGCCCGATGATTCCGAAAGACTGGAACGGCTACTCGTTCAACATGCTTTGGCGTGGCCATCACTTGACGGTCACATCATCACGTGAACAAGTGACAATCCAACAAACAGGTGGTACAGATGTAACGCTTCACGTGTATGGAAATGCAGTAACGGTTCCTGCGAATGAATCGATTACAATTGAAACAGTGAAAGCGTGACCAATTGCTTCATACGAACAAGCCGACCTCGGTCGGCTTGTTTTTGTATGAAAAACTTATCGGATTTCCTGCATATTTGCTGTATGCAGCATGAATAATCTATGTTATCTTGATTCTTAGCTATTTTGAGAAAGGGGAGTTGAAGCTTGACGGAAGCCGTTAAAGAACATACACGAATCGGGGTTGTCTCGATCATCGGAGGATTGTTCGTTGCCTTATCCATGACATTATTTTTAATTCCAGCCGGCGTCTATTCGACAGGATTTACGGGCCTTGCCCAAATCTTGACAGCACTACTAGCTGGTACACCGTTTGAACTAGGGGAAGGGCTCTGGTTCTTTATTCTGAACGCACCACTGCTCGTCGTCAGTTATTTTATGCTTGGGCGGAATATGATGATTCATACGCTTGTCAGTGTCGCCTCGGTCACGTTGTTCATTCGTTTGCTTCCGCAATCGCAGCTCCTCTCGGACGACCCGCTCTTGAACGCCGTATTCGGCGGTGTGCTCTTGGCAATCGGTTCGGGGATTACGATTCGGTACGGTGCCTCGACGGGAGGCTTTGATATCGTCGCGTTGATTCTTGCGAAATTCACGAACAACTCGGTCGGTGTTTACCTCTTCTTGATGAACATGATGATCGCGCTCGCAGCAGGTGCCTTGTTCGGATGGCCGACAGCGCTCTATACGATCGTCTTCTTGTATGTGACATCAAAAGTCATCGATGAGATTTACACGAATACGCAGCGTCAGACGCTCTTCATCGTGACGAACCATCCAGATGAAGTGACGAAAGAATTGCATCAACACGTGTTCCGTGGCATCACGCTCATGCCGGCAATCGGCACGTACTCGAAAGTCGAGAAAGCGACGCTCATGATGGTCGCACAGCGACACGAGGTTCGTGAAATCACACGGATTTGTAAAGATGCAGATCCATCCGTTTGGATCAATATCTTGCCGACAGAGGACGTCGAAGGTACGTTCCGTCGCTAAAAAGTAGACGAATTACAAAAAGCACCGACTTTTCTAGGTCGGTGCTTTCGTTATGACTTGATCCCAAGTCGTTCTTCTAGGAAGAGGGCGATCCCGTCATCCATGTTCGAAGCCGTCACTTCATTGGCCACGTTTTTCAGTTGGTCGATGGCATTCCCCATCGCGACACCTGTCCCGACATAGTCGAGCATCTCAAGGTCGTTTTCTTCGTCACCGAAAGCGATGATGTGCTTCCGGTCGATGTTCAAGTGCTTCGAGACCTCTTGAAGCCCAAGTGCCTTCGACGTGTTTTTACTCATGACTTCAATCATGTGCTCCGGCATGCGCCATTGACGGTTCAAGACGGCCTCGGCATGAATGTCGTCGAGCTGCGAGCGGACGTGCGCCACGTGGTCTTTTGTCGCGTGAATCAATAGTGACGTCGGCTCATCCTGCAAGTGCGTCAACAAGTTCCCAGACGTAACGCTGAGCGCACGTTCTGCATACGGACTATAGAACTCTTGCGGGTCCTTTTGGAAGTACACGTGGTCCGTCACTTCGACGACGATGTTATGGGCTTTCGTATCGGCGACCTCTTCTATGATATCGTGTGCGGTCTTGAGCGGAATCGGGCGGTGTGTGACCGCATAATTCGCATCTTTCGGGTGATGCACGAGGGCACCGTTGAAGTTGACGAGGGGAGTCGTCAATCCCATTTGCTCATAGTACATGATCGAGTGGCGCTTTGGACGCCCTGTCGCAATCATGACTTCATGACCAGCTTCACGTGCCGCTTGGAGGGCACGGAGATTTCGTTCACTAATGGTTTTATCATCTCTTAATAACGTTCCATCTAAATCAACTGCGATTAAATAACGTGACATCAGTCATCCTCTTTTCTTCACAATGATGTTTCTACGACCGTATCACATTTTTCGATTATACGGAAAGAATATACAATCGAAGTCGCATATTCCATTCGAACAATGCTATACTAATGTCGTATGAATTTTTACGAATCATCTGTGAGATGGAGGGGACGTTCAATGCGTTATTTAGTGACATTGATCTGGGCGATTGTGCTCTCAAATACAGCGGTGTTTATCATTTCTGCTGTTGATGGTGTAGAGTTCAACGCGATGCTCGCGACAGGATTTGGCGTGGCCATCACAATCTTCGTTGCACTTCTCGATGTCTTAAACCAAGACATGGGAATCAGCGACGTTGCACAAGAGAAGTAAGCCGTCTACAATCAAACTGACTCGTGCATGAGTCAGTCTTTTTTCTTTATCCAACATAAGAGGAGGATCATGCATATGAAAAACCCTGAAAAACGCGCGAATTTTATCACGTTCGCCATTATCGGAGCGATTATCGTCATCGGAATCGGTCTGTTGTTCTTTTTAAACGGAGCCAATGAAGAAGAGGGCGTCAATGCCGTCACTGCAGACGAATTGCAGCAACAGTTAGACCAGGACGGCGAGGTTGTCGCTTACTTCTGGCAAACAGGCTGTGAATATTGTGAGCAAGTGAAACCGTATGTCGAACCGCTCATCGAAGAATACGATGCGGTCTCAATCAACTTGGCAGACCATAACGTATGGGAAACATACGGCATCAATGGAACACCGACGATCATCCGATTCGAAGATGGAAAAGAAGTCGGTCGCATTGAAGGTGCGGTCTCTGAACAACAATACGAAACATTCTTTAAAAATGAGGAGGCAAAAGAGGAATGAAGCGTCGTTTCTACCAAACGTTATTTGAGTTGAACGCCTCGCCCTGGATTGCTACACGCTTGAAGCGCTTTGCGGAATCAAGTGTGAGTCGCCACTTGATTCCTTCGTTTGCCAAAGTGTATGACATTGCGGTGGAGGAAGCAGAACAACCGCTTGCTGCGTATCCATCACTGCATGCGTTCTTTACCCGTCACTTGAAACCGGGAGCGCGTACGATCGATGAGTCTTCCGAGACACTCGTTTCACCGTGTGACGGAAAGTTATCGGTCATCGAATCGATCTCAGAGGATAGCCGTTTTGAGGTGAAAGGTCAGTCGTATACACTTGCGGAATTACTTGGTTCTCAACAAGAGGCGAGACGTTATGCAGGTGGAACGGTCGTTGTCCTGTACCTCAGCCCGCGCGATTATCACCGCGTCCATACGCCTCTCTCGGGTCGCGTGCTCAGTCACTATGAACTTGGGGACCGCTCGGCACCCGTAAACGAGCTTGGATTGACGGAGACGGTGAGACCCCTCTCTCGTAACTACCGTCGTGTGACACGCTTTGACAGTCCAGCTGGGACGTATGAGCATATTATGGTCGGTGCCTTGAACGTGAACACGATTGAGTGGACGCTCGAGGGCGATCAAGCGGAAAAGGGGCAAGAAGTCGGATACTTCTCATTCGGTTCGACGGTCGTGCTTTGTTTTGAGAAAGATGCGATTCAAATGGACCATGAAAAAATGGGCCCGGTTCGACTCGGTGACGTCATCGGGACGATCAAATCCAATTAATTTTGTATCAATTTTCTTCCGACCGAACGATAGACTAGTCGTTTGGTCGGTTTTCGTTTACCATAGAAGGGATATCAATACTTGTATAAGTAGTTGAATCGTTTAGCTAATTGGAGGAATTTTACGTGTTTAATCGACTTTATCCGAAACAGTTCGTCGCGTCTGTGTTTGACATCGACTTACAAGAATTGAAAGACCGTGGGGTACGCGTCATTTTGACCGACCTTGATAATACACTCGTGGCGTGGGACGTTCCGCATGCGCCTGAGCTTTTATTGATGTGGCTTGAAAAAGTGAAATCATACGGTTTCGATGTGATTGTCGTATCAAATAATAACGAGAACCGTGTACGAACGTTTACGGAGCCGCTTGGTCTTCATTATGTCGCTCGTGCGAGAAAACCGTTACCATCAGGATTTAAAGCAGCACTTTCGAAATATGGCTATTCGCCGAAAGAAGCCATTTTCTTAGGGGATCAGTTGTTTACGGACGTACTCGGTGCGAATATGGCTGGCATCCATGTCATCCACGTTCAACCGGTCGTCAAAACGGACGGGCTTGTAACGAAATTCAACCGGATGCTTGAGAAGGTTGTCTTTGCGCATATGAAGCGTCGCGGGAAGTATGTATTGATCACGAAAAAAGTGGAAGAGCTTGCTGTCGACGCACAGCGGGCGAAAGTCGCGGTCGCTGAAAAAATCGGCGAAGCGATGCATCCACATTCCAAAGATTCACATAAAAAAGATGAATAAGACCTCGAACGCACAGGAAGAAGGAGGCTGCCCATGTACGGCGACCAAGGCGTCGGAATTAACGCTTCAGGAGTAGCAGCGAGGTGCTACAGCGAATGAAGAAGGGGAAACCCGAACGGCAGTAAGCACAACTATGGAAGAAACTAAACGATATTGCGCTGGGTGCGGCGTAGCCATCCAAACGGAAGACCCGAACGGGGTCGGCTATGCACCAAAATCGGCACTTGACCGAGAAATCGTCATTTGCCAACGTTGCTTCAAATTGAAGCATTACAACCAAGTCCAAGACGTCGAGTTGTCAGATGATGATTTCTTGCGCATCTTGAACGGCATCAGTTCTAAAGAGGCACTCGTCATCAAGATTGTCGATATTTTCGACTTCAATGGCAGCTGGCTCCCGGGCCTACAACGCTCAGTCGGGGCGAACCCGGTCCTCTTAGTCGGGAACAAGGTGGACTTGTTGCCGAAATCCGTCAACCCGAACCGGATGGCGAACTGGATGAAGGCTGAAGCGAAAGAGCTCGGCTTGAACCCGATTGACGTTCATTTGATCAGTGCGAAAAAAGGACACGGCATCGATGAACTCGCAGAGAAGATTGAATATTACCGAAAAGGCAAAGACGTCTTTGTCGTCGGTTGTACGAACGTCGGGAAATCGACACTCATCAACCAGGTAATCAAACGTTTCGGTGAAGAGGATGAAGCCATCATCACCGTCAGTCATTTCCCGGGAACGACGCTTGACTTGATCGACATCCCACTCGATGATGATGCGAACTTGTACGATACACCAGGGATCATCAACCGTCATCAAATGGCGCACTACGTCGATGCGAAAGATTTGAAGACGATCACGCCGAAAAAAGAAATCAAGCCGCACGTGTTCCAATTAAACCCGCAACAGACGCTCTACTTTGGTGGTTTGGCACGCTTGGATTACTTGGAAGGCAATAAACGATCGTTCGTCATCTATATGTCGAACGAGTTGAAAGCACACCGTACGAAACTCGAACGCGCGGATGAGCTCTATGACCAGCATATTGGGAAAATGCTCAATCCCCCGAACGAGAAGACGCTCGAAATCTTACCACCACTCGTACGCCATGAATTCAGCTTACGAGACGGTGTGAAGACAGACATCGTGTTCAGTGGCCTCGGATGGGTCGCGATTCACGGTAAGGGCGGTCGCATTGCGGCTTGGGCTCCGAAAGGCGTCGCAGTCACACTCCGCGAGGCGCTCGTATGAATCTGGCTGTCATCGGCCACCCGATTGCTCATTCGCTCTCTCCCCAGCTGCACGAGCAGTGGTTGAGGGCGTCTGGGCTTTTCGGGCGTTATGAGGCTATTGACGCCATGGCGAGCGACTTACCGGCACTGTTCGAAGCGATGCGGGAGGGAGAATGGGACGGATTCAACGTCACCATTCCCTATAAAGAAGTAGTCGTTCGTTACGTCGATGAACTCGATGATGCAGCAAAACTTGCCGGTGCCGTCAACGCAGTGTATAAGCGAGACGGACGCCTTGTCGGAACGAATACGGATGGTGCTGGGCTCGTCCAAGCACTGACACCGTTCACCGATTGGACAGGACAAGTCCTCGTCATCGGTGCAGGTGGGGCTGCGCGTGGAATCGTACAGGCACTACCGACGCGTCAGGTGACGATTGTCAATCGGACAGTCGAACGGGCAAAAGAACTCGCAGACGTGTTCGATGTCACGTACACGACGTTCGAAAAGGTCGACGTCTCGCAATATGAGGTCATCATTCAGACCACTTCTGTCGGCATGGACAAGAGCTCGACACCACTTTCATTAGAAGGACTACGACAAAACACGGTCGTTTGTGATATCATATATCGTCCACTTGTCACCCCGATGCTTCGTGAAGCGAAACATCGCGGGGCCATCATTGTGACAGGGGTAGCCATGTTCGTCGGGCAAGGCGCGCTCTCGTTCGAAAAATGGACGGGCGTGAAACCGGACGAAACCATCGGAAAAAAGTTAATCGAAGGATTATTGGAGGAATAATATACTATGCTATCAGGTAAACAAAAACGCTTTTTACGCGCAGAAGCGCACCATCTCTCACCAATCTATCAAGTTGGGAAGAATGGGGTCAGCGAAGCGATGTGTAAAGATATCGTGGACGCACTCGAAAAACGCGAATTGATCAAAGTTCAAGTACTTCAAAACTGCATGGACACGCCAAAAGACGTGGCCGGCGAATTATCAGAAGGTACAAAAGCTGAGGTTGTTCAAGTCATTGGTAAAGTCATCGTCTTATACAAAGAGGCGACTGAGAAAGAAAATCGCCAAATCAAACTCCCATGAGCCGCATCGGTTTGATGGGGGGCACGTTCGACCCGCCGCATCTCGGACATCTGTTGATTGCCGAACAAGCTCGCGAACAACTTGAGCTCGATGAAGTCTGGTTTTTACCGGCTGCGATTCCGCCACACAAGGTCGGCTTCAGCTCGGCAGACCATCGAATCGAGATGACTCGCCGCGCCATTCAAGGTCAGTCAGATTTCAAGTTGAATCTGATTGAGTTTGAGCGGAGTGAGCCGTCCTATACGGTGGAGACGATGAAGCGGTTGATCGAACAGCATCCAGACGATACGTTCTATTTCTTGATTGGAGCGGATTCGCTCGTCGCACTCGAATCGTGGCACGACTATGAGACACTTATCCGTCTCGTTGCATTCGGTGCCGTCGCCCGTCCTGGGACGCGTTACTTGATTCCAGAGAAGGCGGACGTTCGTCCAATCGATATGCCGCAACTTGAGATTTCGTCCACCGATATTCGGGAGCGGGCGAAGCGAGGAAAATCCATCAAATATTTGGTCCCGGCACTCGTCGAGACGTATGTGAAGGAGCATAAGCTGTATGACGTTTGAAGAAGCGCATGAGTTGATTAAACAGACGCTACCAGAAAAACGCTATATCCATACGCTCGGTGTCGTCGAGACGGCAGAGCGGATGGCGGTTCAGTACGGCGAGAACGTCGAAGAGGCCCGTCTAGCAGCGATGCTTCATGACTACGCCAAGTACTTTGACACGGAAGAGATGCGTCAAGTCGTCATCGAAGAGGAACTTGATCCAAGCCTTCTTGAGTACGGGGACGAGTTGTTACATGCGCCGGTCGGTGCGATCTTGCTTGCTCGTCAGTATGAACTCGATGAAACCGTACTATCGGCAATTCGGAATCATACGACGGGAGAGCCTGGGATGTCTCGTCTCGATCAAATCCTATTCGTGGCCGATGCCATCGAACCGAATCGGAATTATCCAGGGGTTGATCGCCTGCGGGTAGAGGCAGCGCATTCGCTCGAAGGGGCGGTTGTCGCGACACTGCGCCAAACGATTGAATTTTTATTGAAGAAGTCGGTGCGCATTTTTCCGCTGACGATTGAAACGTATAATGATTTTGTGAATACACCTTAGGAGGGTCAATATGACTGCAAGAGAAGAATTAGAATTGATTGTAAAAGCGGCTGACGACAAACGTGCCGAGGAAATCGTCGTACTCGACATGGAAGGGATCTCGCCGATTGCGGATTACTTCGTTATCTGTCACGGGAACTCGGAGAAGCAAGTTGAAGCGATCGCACGTGAGATCAAAGATGTCGCTGGCGAGAACGACCTACCACTCCACAAGTTTGAAGGAATGGACACGGCACGTTGGGTACTTGCTGACCTCGAGAACGTCGTCGTTCACATTTTCCATCGTGACGACCGTGATTACTACAACCTAGAGAAATTGTGGGCTGACGCGCCGCACGTCGAAGTGGAAGTCGGCTAATGGCATACGAAGGATTCGCCTATGTATACGACGAGTTAATGAAAGACGCGCCGTATGATGAGTGGGTCGCTTTCGTGCGTCGTCACGTCCAAGATGGCGCGACACTCGCGGATGTCGGATGTGGGACAGGATCGGCTACGATTCGCCTCGCCGAACATTACGACGTGATGGGGATCGACTTATCGGAGTCGATGCTCGAAGTCGCACAAGAAAAGGCACTTGAAGCAGAAATCGAGTTGCCACTTTGGGAACAAGATATGCGTGAGTTGGAATTACCGGAACCGGTCGATGCGGTGACGATTCTCTGTGACTCACTCTGCTACCTGCGGGATGAGGCAGATGTGATCGACACGTTCGAATCTGTCTACAACCAACTCAAACCGGGCGGGCTGTTCATCTTTGATGTCCATGCGCCGAATAAGATGCAGACGCTCTTCAACCAAAAGACGTACGCGTCAAACGGGGAAGAGTGCTCGTATATCTGGTTTGCCGACCCAGGAGAGGCACCGCTCTCAGTCGTTCACGATTTAACGTTCTTCGTCGCGCTTGAAGACGGAACGTACGAACGGATCGAGGAGACGCATGAACAACGGACATATGAACCAGGGCAGTACATGCAATGGTTGATTGGTGCTGGGTTCCACGTCAAATCGGTCACATCTGATTTTACCGAACATGCACCAGGAGCGGATGCGGAGCGCATCTTCTTCGTAGTCCAAAAATAAGCAAATCCCCGATTCGTCAAGAATCGGGGATTTTTTTGTCGTTCTTATGCTTCGTGGCTAAACTGCCATTGGACACCGAACTGATCTTCGAGCATGCCATACGCCTTGCTCCAAAACGTCTCTTGAAGTGGCATCAAGACACGGCCATTCACAGAGAGTGCATCGAACTCGCGGTGGATGGCATCGAGGTCGTCCGTGACGACGGCGAGCGTGACATTGTCCCCAAACGTGACCGGTCCGTCAGGCATCGCATCAGAAAACATGAGCGATGAGCCGTGAATCGATAGTCGGGTATGCAGCACGAGATTGGCCATTTCACTCGGCACCGGTTGACCGTCTGGACCAGGTTGGTCACCGAACGTCATGATGTCTGGAGCGGCATGGTTGAATACGTCCGCATAGAAGTTCACGGCGTCGCGGCAATTCCCGTTAAAATTGAGATACGGATTGATCGGCATAGCAAGTTCCTCCTCGGATTCATAATAATTATTATAGAACGTATGTTCGTAAATGACAAGTGAGTCCAACTAAATTCGATTGTGTGGTTGAACACAACTGAGACTTGGGAATAAAGCTAATAGAGAACAAATTAGATGAAAGAAGGCGAAGTATCATGAAGCTCACGAAAGGGCGTATCCTCGAATTCGGATTCGTCTTGTTCATGGCGGTCATACTCGTGACATCGATCATTGAAGAATCCTGGTTCGATGCAAGTGTGGCGGGAGCCGGGATCATCTCGGGTCTCATCCCGTTCTTTATTGAAAAGACGTTTAAAACAGAACTCGATAGCAAGATGAAGGTGGCCTATATCCTGTTCTTGTTTGCCTCACAGTATTTAGGGTCCATCGTCGGATTGTACGGGAACGGCTGGTGGGACACGTTCCTACACCTCTTGAGCGGTATCTTTCTTGCATTTTTAGGATTCGACTTCTTCTCCCGGCTCGATGACGACATTCGAACTGAAATCCCGAAACGATTTTTATTCGTCTATATCGTTGTCTTTTCTATGGCTGGCGCGGCGCTTTGGGAGATGTATGAATTTACATCCGACGTCGTCTTAAACACGACGATGCAAGGGAACGGGAACGACGATACGATGGTCGACATCATCGCTGGGTCACTTGGTGGAGTGCTCGCCGCGTTCTTCGTCGTCACGCTTCATCAACGTGAAAAAGCCAAACAAAAGAGACACATGAAAAAAAGTTCGTGATTCACGAGCTTTTTATTTGTAATCATTCTAATGTTTGATTAATATCAAGATTGTAATGATTATAAATAATGGGAGGCAATCATATGGATCAACACCGTCAACTAACTACTAACCAAGGCGCACCAATCGGGGATAACGCCAACTCCATCACTGCGGGTCGTCGGGGCCCGACGCTTCTCGAAGATTACCAACTAATTGAGAAATTAGCGCATTTCGACCGTGAACGCGTACCAGAACGCGTCGTTCACGCGAGAGGGGCAGGGGCGCATGGTGTCTTCACTGTAAAAAATAGTATGAAACGATATACAAAAGCCGCATTCTTGCAAGAAGAGGGGCAAGAAACGCCTGTGTTTGCGCGTTTCTCGACCGTCATCCACGGCTTAGGTTCACCGGAGACGCTTCGTGACCCGCGTGGTTTCGCCGTCAAGTTTTATACGGAAGAAGGGAACTATGATTTCGTCGGAAACAACTTGCCGGTCTTCTTCATCCGTGACGCGATTAAATTCCCGGACGTGATTCACTCGCTCAAACCGGACCCACAAACAAACCTTCAAGACCCAGACCGCTTCTTCGACTTCATGTCACTCACACCGGAATCAACAAACATGCTTCTCCATTTGTTCAGTGACGAAGGCATTCCGGCATCGTATCGTCATATGCGCGGATCGTCCGTCCACTCTTTCAAATGGGTGAACGAATTTGGCAACACAGTGTACATAAAGATGCGCTGGGTACCGAAGCAAGGCATTCAAAACTTGTCGATGGAAGAAGCCGCGAAGATTCAAGCGGAAGACTTCAACCACGCAACACGTGACTTGTTTAACGCGATTGAGCAAGGCGATTATCCAGAATGGGATCTATACGTACAAATTTTAGACCCGGCAGACATGGATAACTTCGACTTCGACCCGCTCGATGCGACGAAAGATTGGTTCGAAGAGGTCATCCCATACCAATTGGTCGGAACGATGACCCTCAACAAGAACGTCGACAATTTCTTCGCTGAGACAGAGTCTGTTGGCTTCAACCCGGGCGTTCTTGTACCAGGAATTCAGCCGTCGGAAGACAAGATGCTCCAAGGACGTCTCTTCTCGTATTCGGATACGCAGCGTCACCGCATCGGGCCGAACTACCTTCAACTTCCGATCAACTGCCCGTTCGCTCAAGTCGCGAACAACCAGCGTGACGGGGCGATGCCATTCAAGCAACAGACGAGTCCAGTCAACTACGAGCCGAACCGCTATGAAGACGCGCCAAAGCCGAATGCGGATTACATCGAAACGCCGCAACCGATCACAGGTGTGACAGGTCGTCAGAAAATTGAGAAGACGAACGACTTCGGTCAGGCCGGAGAAGTGTATCGCCGTTATTCTCAAGAAGAGAAGGATGCGCTTATCCGCAACCTCGTCGCTCACATCAAAGAAGTTCGTCATGAGAAGACGGTTCTCCTCTTGATCTGCAACTTCTATCGTGCGGATCGTGAACTTGGGGAGCGTCTCTCGAACGAGTTGAACGTTGATCTCGCACCATTCTTGAACCAAATGTCGAACTAAGCATGTAACCGCGGTCTTGTGCCGCGGACACGCCCCTCTCATAGAGGAAAGTCTCGTCTATTGTGGTTATTCACCGACCATCCCGTCACCGTCTCGGTCGTCCATATACTGGTACAACCAATGATCACGCGTGATCGGCATCTCAAATCCGGCATTTTTCGCTTCTTTGATTGTCACTTGTCCGTTTCCGTCAACGTCGATATCGGATAATTCTCGCTCTTCGACAGGATCCGTCGTCACGTCAGGTGGAGAATCGTCCGTCAAATCGAGCGATTCGTTCACTTCTTCTGGGTCCGCGTTATCATACGTATCCGTGACCGTGTTGCCTCGTACGGTATACGTATACTGGTAGCGGGAAGGAATCTGTGTCGTCGTGTTCGGATAGGTAATGATTGCCTCAAAGTCTTTCGCGCCGCCAGCCTTTCGAATGACATCTTCCATGAACGCCTGGTCCCCGTAGCGGTTGAGTGCACTGTTTTGTGGTGTGATGTTATAGGCGTTCGAGACACCACCGAGCGAATCGGCGATGATATGACCTTCATCGAGATTCGGGTCTTCGACACCCGGAACTTTCGCCTCGTCTGAATAATAACGACCAGAAGAATTGACGTCTTCGGTCTCATCGTCTTGAAGCGTGATTTCGTCGGCGATAACACGAATCAATTGACCATGCTCGTTCGTGAACGCCCAGTACTCACGGTCGCCGAAGCCGATATCGACGACGACATTCGCTTCCCGTCTTCCGGCCTGATCACCGCCATCTACCTCGATTTGTGTATAGCCTTCAAATAAATCTTCTTCTTGTTCAGGTGAAGGCGTCTCGGTGGTCCGTTCTTCTTGTGCCGGTTCCTCTTCGACCGTTTCTTCAGTCGACGTCGGGACGCTCACATCGGCATCCGTACAACCGGAGAGGAGTAGCACCCCAAGCAGGAATGGAATGTAAAATGGCATTCTTTTCATATATCTCGCTCCTTATTCGAAGTTACGCTGTCGTATTTTCTATGTAGTCTATAATGATAGCATAAGAAAACAAGAAGTGAGCTTCCCCTTTCAAAATGTGCCCGACGGATTCCTCTCATTTGTGGATTCAGAAAGCTTGTGCCAAGATTGAAAAAAGGGGGAAGAACGTATGAACGAAGTGATTGAGACCTTATTGAACCACCGTTCCGTCCGTGACTTTACGGACGAGACATTAACAGATGAACAAATCCAGACCATCGTTGAGAGCGCCCAACGCGCATCGACGTCTAGCTTTATCCAAGCCTATTCCATCATCGGGGTGACCAATGAAGCGAAGAAGAAACGACTTGCCGAGATTGCGGGCAACCAGTCCTATGTCGTCGAGAACGGTCACTTTTTCGTCTTTTGCGCGGATTTGCATCGCCATGAAATGATTGGTGAGCTACAGGAAGCAGAAGTGTCTGCGACGCTTGAGACTGATGAGAAGTTGCTTGTCGCTGTGATCGACGCTGCACTCGCCTCACAAAATGCGGCCGTAGCGGCTGAGTCGATGGGGCTCGGCATTTGTTATATCGGTGGCATTCGGAACGACCTTTTTGCGGTCAAAGAAGTGCTTGCATTGCCGGAACGGGTCATTCCGCTCTTCGGGATGGCCGTCGGTGTACCGGCCTCAGTCGAGGATCAAAAACCACGCTTGCCGTTCCATCATGTTTATCATGAGAATACGTATGAAGCGAATCCAGAACGGATGAAGCAATCCCTTTCCGATTACGATGCGTTGATCCACGATTACTATATGGTCCGTGGCTCGAACCCGCGTAAAGACACGTGGACTGGACAGATGGGACGCATGTTGTCAAAAACGACGCGTCTTGACGTCAAAGACTTCTTGAAAGCACAAGGATATTTGAAGCAATAAGATAAACCGCCGACAAATCACTGTCGGCGGTTTTGTCATGTTCAATTTACTTGAGCGTCGAGCCAATTCTTGTCGATGGCCCCGAATTGTTTTGCGATGATCACACCGGATTCATCGAGCACATATGTCGTCGGCATCGCCTGAATCCGGTACGCATCCCCGACTTGACCGTCACGGTCATAGACGACAGTAAACGCGTCTTCGTACGGTTCGACGAACGAGATGGCATTGTCCGGGTCACGTTCGCTCGTCGTCGCGTTGACGGCGACAATCGTCACGTCGTCTCGTTCTTTCGCGAACGCCGCCATATCCGGCATCTCTGCACGACACGGAGGACACCAGGACGCCCAAAAGTTGATGACGACTTGTTGACCGCGTAACGATGCTAAGTCGAACGTACTCCCGTCAGTTCGTTGTAACTCAAACGATGGGGGCATTTGCCCGATGTTTAGACCGGTAGATGCTGTCTCTGTCGTGACAGTTTGTGTCGCGCGTTCCGGTAGGGCGGCATTCACGACCGCGAGCAAAACGAGGACACCGGCACTAACTTGAATCGCTTTCTTTGAAGGACGAGCGACATAGAGCGAAAGCCCGAACAGGATGAAGACAATCCCAATCATCCACCATTGAACTTTTCCGACCGCATACGACTGAAACAGCCAGATACTAGATGCGCCAAGGACGGTCCAAAGGAGGTGTCCGCGAGTCGGCACATGCACCCAGCGCCACGTCAGTCCGAATAGTACGAGGAGAAGGACAGCGCTCCATAGATGAATCGGCTGGTCGGGAAGAGTGAATATTGTCCCGTATACCGGAACCGCGAGCGTCATCCCGAGCCAGATGAGGAGCCCGCTCAGCACCCAATATCCTAAAAGGTCTCGATCGAGTCGATAGACGAACCAAAGGACAACAGCGGCCGCGATCCATTGAGACCATACGCCTCCCGTAGCGTAGAGGGCAAGAGAAATATCACGAGTCGTCAACAGACCGATGAGGATGGCGCTTCCTTTCCAGGCGAGGAATCCATAAAACCATGTACCGCTGACGGCTTCACGTTGCTTACTCGTCAGACCGAGGAAACGAAAGATTACATAGAGGATACCAAGGCTTACTAAAAAAATGAGTAAATCGAAACGAATGTTAAGTGGACCGATAGCGGCGCCCCTCTCGAAGCGGGCGCCATATTCATAGTCAGTATAGCATTACTTGATTTGTTGAGCGTTCAAGACAGTCTTCATCGCGCCGTAGCCACCGAGGATGTTGTGGATATCTTTGTAGCCGAGCGATTGAAGGACACTTGCTGCCATGCGTGAGCGGACGCCTGACGCACAGTGGACCGCAATCGTTTGATCGGTCGGAAGACCTTCGTGATCACGTGTGAGTTTACCGAGCAAGATGCGCTCTGCCTTTTCGTAATGGCTCGCGTTCCATTCCGTCGCGTTGCGAACGTCGAGGACGAAGACGTCACCTTTTTCTGCAGCTTCGATTGCTTCTTCTGCCGTCACGTCCGTATACGTTTCCGTCAAGAGTGAAGCGTCGAGCTCTTCGACCGGAACGATGAAGCGAAGACGGTCGAGACCGATTGATTGAAGGTCGGTCTGTACTTGATCGACATCTTCCGCACTTGCGATGAGTGTGATGTCTTTGTCGAAGTTGACGAGCCAGCCAGCCCACGAGACGAACTTGTTGTTGTATGGGATATTGATTGTCCCAGGTATGTGTCCGTTCGCAAAGTCTTCCCCTTTACGCGTGTCGACGACTTGCGTCTCTTCGACGAGTGTATCAAGGCGACCTGAACCGACGACTTCAGGACGAGCGACGTCTGTCGTCACTTGAATGCCTTCTTTGTTCACTTTCTTCATCATGGCGAAGTAGTTCGGCGGTTCTGGTTGATCCGTCGTCAACTCTTTGATGAAGGCATCTTTGTCCGTCATTTGAAGCGCCCAGTTCGTCGCTTTCTCATAACCGACCGTCGACGTTGGAATCGCGCCGAGCGCTTTCCCGCAAGCACTGCCTGCACCGTGTCCTGGCCAAACTTGAACGAAGTCAGGAAGCGCCATGAACTTCTTGAGTGAATCAAACATTTGTTCTGCGCCGATTGCCGTCGTTCCTTTCACACCGGCTGCTTCTTCGAGGAGGTCGGGGCGACCGATATCTCCGACGAAGACGAAGTCGCCTGTGAAGATGCCCATCGGTTGTGTCTGGTTCCGGTCATACAGAAGGAACGAGATGTGTTCTGGCGTGTGACCAGGTGTATGCATGACTTCGAGTGTCACGTTTCCGATTTTGAACGTGTCGCCTTCTTTGACGAGTTGTGCGTCGATGTCTTTGGCGAACGCATACTTCCAAGAAGCATCACCTTCGTCTGATAGATAGGCTTTCGAACCTGTGCGCTTCGCGAGTTCGAGTGAGCCCGATACAAAGTCCGCATGAATGTGTGTCTCAGCTGTTGCAACAATGTTCATGCCTTCTTTTTTCGCTTCTTGAAGGTATGGCTCGATGTTCCGGGCCGGATCGATGACGATGGCTTCTCCTGTCATTTGGCATCCGACCATATATGAAGCTTGTGCTAATTTCTCATCATAAAAATAACGTAATAACATGTGGATTTCCCCCTATGAATGTAATCGTTTATTCGACTTCGCCTTGCCAGCTCATCATCCCACCGTCGACGTTCGTGACATCGAACCCTAGTGAGTCGAGATAAGCGGATGCGTTCATGCTGCGTCCACCGGCTGCGCAAATGACGTGAATCGGTTTAGAGCGATCGAGCTCATCGACTTTTGCCCCGAATTCAGAAAGTGGTACGTTTTTCGCTTGTTTGATGTGACCTCCAGCATATTCATCTACCTCTCGTACATCGATGAGGTTGAGTGAGTCGTCAGCTTGAAGTAACGCTTCTAATTCAGTAGTCGTAATCGTCTTCATGAGTCTTTGATCTCCTTTTCGTGTTTAAGGTTTTTGGCAACGAGAATGTTTCGTTGGCTTTAATATACCCCCTGAGGTATAATGAGCGCAAGTGAAAAGAATTGGAGGGGAAAACATGAAGAAAATTTCCTTATTTGTTGGGGTTTTGACTGTTATGGCGATTTTTATCTTTGTAATCACATCAGAAAAGAATGAAATCACGAAAATTGATGCTGAAACTCTACAAAACAAATTGGAAAACGAGGAAATAACACTCCTTGACGTAAGAGAAACGTCCGAATACAAGGGGGGGCATATTGAAGGAGCGGTGAACGCACCACTTTCTTCATTAGATGCCAACGAGTTGAAGTATCCGAAAGATGAGCCAATCTATGTCATCTGTCGGAGCGGTAATCGAAGTGCTCAGGCCGCTAGTCGATTAAAAGAGGCCGGTTACACCGAAATCTATGATGTATCAGGCGGTATGATGGCTTGGGAATCGATTGAATAAGTAGAGAATACGAGAGTAAATGGAGGAGTCAATATGGAGTTCGGGTTTATCATTACAATCTTTCTAATTGGGTTTATCGGGTCGTTCATTTCAGGGATGGTCGGGATTGGTGGGTCGATCATCAAGTATCCGATGTTGTTATACATCCCACCAATCTTAGGATTTGCGGCGTTCAGCGCGCACGAAGTATCAGGAATTAGTGCGATTCAAGTGTTCTTTGCGACAATAGGTGGAATCTATGCCTATCGTAAAGGTGGATACTTAAACAAACAGTTGATTCTCTACATGGGTGTGTCAGTCTTAATCGGAAGCTTCATTGGAGGGTACGGGTCGACGATTTTATCGGAGACGATGATCAATGTCGTATATGCCGTACTCGCAACGATTGCGACGATCATGATGTTCTTACCGAAGCCACAAGTGGACGATATGCCGCTTGACCAAGTGCAGTTCAACAAGGTGATTGCGGCCAGCTCAGCTTTCGTCGTCGGGATTGCAGCTGGTATCGTCGGAGCGGCAGGGGCATTCATTCTCATGCCGATCATGCTCATCGTCTTGCGCATCCCGACAAAGATGGCGATCGCAAGTTCACTCGCCATCACGTTCATCTCGTCGATCGGGTCGACGTTCGGTAAAATCATTACCGATCAAATCGTCTGGGGGCCAGCCATCATTATGATCATCGCGAGTCTGATTGCTGCACCGATTGGGGCGAATGTCGGGAAGAATATGAATACAAAAGCGCTTCAATGGATTTTAGCGTTACTCATCTTAGCGAGTACCGTTAAAATTTGGAGCGACTTAATCGCGTAAAAAAATCACGATGCCTCTATCCAGGCATCGTGATTTTTTGCGTTATTTCGTAATGAAATAATAGAGGAGTCCGAGTCCGATAAACGAGACAGGGAGCAAAATGATGTAGAGCCAAGAAACCATCGACCAGCTCTTCTTTTGGCTGTACGTGGAGCGGTCTTTCCCGAGTCCGACCATGATGGTAAAAATAAGTGCAATCAAACAGACGAATAATGCTAGACCGATTATGAGATACAACAACATCACACCCTTTGCTAACCTTTATAAGATAAGGATAGCTTAAAAGAGTATCTTGAAAACGTTTAAATATTGGGAATATGTGTCCAAGATGAAAAATATAAATCACTTTTTAATGTGACGCATATATTCAGACACAGAAGATGTTTCGATTCCTAGCGCCTCATCAATAATCGTCAAGGCACTTTCATGACGTTTTAATGTCTCTGCGGCCACACAATCGCGAGGAACATAAATATCATAATCGCGCATATAAGCATCGTTTGCGGAGAAGAGGATACATATATCTGTTGCGACACCAGTTAAAATCAATTTCGTCACGCTTAACTGACGAAGCAAAATATCTAACTGGGTTCCGAAAAAGGCAGAGTGTCTTGGTTTAATAATGAAGTACTCTTCATCCTCTGGTTCGATTTGTAATGCAATCTGCTTTCCTTTTGTACCTTTCACATAATCAATGATATCTTCCGTGCTATCTTTCCACTGCCCAAAATTGTCATTACAATAAATGACGGGCAAGTCCGTCTCTTTAAAATGTTTTTTTAACTTGAGAATCGGATCAACAATCACTTGAGTATGCGTACGTAGCATGTCGCCACCATCAAAATCAAAATCATTGAACATATCAATAATGAGTAATGCTGTCTTAGACATAGAAATACCTCCTCACTATAAAACGCCTATAGCAAAGAGGTACCACTTTATCATTCGAAGTATGCTTATTCCGCAAACGTTTTGCTACGGAACATAAATGCCGTGATGAGATAGAAGGCGATGATGTGAAGGGCGACATAGAAGATCGAGAAGCCCATCGTGACATCCATTGCATCCATGAATTCTGGGTTCAAGTCATAGACTGAAAGATCTGCATGCAAGAAGACGATCCATTTTGCGAGTTCAGGTTTCCATGCGACGAGAAGACCACCGATGATGCTTGAGGCGAAGTTCGCGAGCACCGTGAAACCGATGACGACACCGACTGATTTGAAGACGACCGAAAACATGAGCGTTAAGAAAATGATGAAGATGGGTCCGCTCACGCTGATGAGGATCGGACGAACGACATCCCATGTGACAGAACCGTCTAACGTGAGAGAGAACCCGAACGCGACGACTAAAATAAAGACGAATTGGAGCAACATGACGAGAACGGCCATGACGAGTTTTGAGAGCAAGATGCGGTCTCGGGAATACGGACTCATCAAAAGATGTTTCAACGTATCAAATTTCAACTCATTCCCGACCATCTCGGCTGTAAAGACGATGGTAAAGATGCTGAGGAAGGCGATGGCGCCCATCGTTGAGAATTCAAAGAACGACGCAGCTTCCGGTGACCCATCTCCGCTTGCCAATACGGCATATACGATGAGGATGATCGCGGTGTATACACCTAAGGCGACGTAAGGTTTAATCGTGCGGCGCCACTTCATCCATTCATTGCTGAGTAATGAACGCATTGTTCGTACCTCCTTCTTTTTTCGTCAATTTCAAGAATTGTTCTTCGAGTGACTCGTGCTTCATGCCGATCTGATAAACGGCGATGTCACGTTCAATCAATTGCTTCAATAGGACAGGGATATCGGCCTCTTGACGTGGCACGATGAACGACTCGGCAGACTGTTGAACGATTTTCACATCATCGAAGGCGAGAGCTGCGACATCGAGCGCATCGCTCATCTGTTCTTTCGCAACTTTACAGAGGATGACGCTATCGGCTTTCGTCTGACCGTCTTCTACCGACTTGATTTGTCCTTGGTCAATGATGGCAAAGCGGTCCGTAATCAATTCCATCTCACTCAACAAGTGACTTGAAATGAGGATGGCGATGCCACGGTGGTCCGCGAGGTGACGTAAGTAATTCCGCAGGTCGGCAATCCCGGCTGGGTCGAGACCGTTCGTCGGCTCATCGAGGATAAGTACTTTTGGATTATGCAACAAGGCACGGGCAATCCCGAGGCGCTGTTTCATCCCGAGCGAGTATTGTTTGACTTTCATATCGAGCTTTCCATCGAGTCCGACGAGCGCACCAAGTGCGTTCAAATCGACTTTCTTTAAGTTCGGGATCAAGTTCATGGCGTGAATCAAGTTCTCACGACCGGTCATGTACGGATAAAACGCCGGATTTTCGACGATGGCTCCGATTCGGCTGAGCGCCTCTTGGCGGTTGTTCGCGACGTCATACCCATCGACCGTCACGGTCCCGTGTGTTGCAGGCATGAGACCTGTAATGATTCGAATGGTTGTCGTCTTCCCGGCGCCGTTCGGTCCGAGGAAACCGAAGATTTCACCTGGAACGACATCAAAGCTGACATTCGTCAATACCGTTGCTTTTCCCATTTTCTTATGGACATTTTGTACGGATAACATGTGGTCACCTAACTTTCTTTTATGAGTGATAGTGTTCTTCCTACATCCCCTTCTACGGGCTTGTTTGAAATAAGGTTTCATCTTTTTTTGAAATGTTTGAAACAAATCCCTTGAGACACAATTTATCGATAAGCAAAACTTATCGAAATAGTATGGACGAATTGTGAATTTGTAAGGGTCTTTCTAGCATGAAAGGTGTAGTATGAAGTTGAGCGTAAGAGGCAAGATTTGGTTTTGTTCACTAGGGTAAGAGAAGAGTGAACTGCTTCGGGCTACATGTTAAAATGAAAGCGTTCACAGATTGGACGTTTAGGAATGGATAAGGGGGATTTATTCAATGGGAGAGTCGTCGAATGTTCACGAGAAATCGCAAGCATTTTATGGTCCTAACTTAGGCTACATCATTGAACTGTACGAGCAATATTTGGAAGACCCGTCATCGGTCGATGAGGAGACACGTCGTTACTTCGACGAGAACGGAGCACCAGAATCATCACCGACAGAAGTACCGGTCTCGGGACCATCGTTTGACTTAGAGAAAGTCGTCTCGGCGACACGCCTTGTCAACGATATCCGTGCGTTCGGTCATAAGGCGGCGGATATTTATCCATTGAAAGATCATCCGCGCGAACAGGAATTGTTCGAACTGTCTCGTTATGATTTGACAGAAGAAGATTTAAAACAAATTCCGGCCCGTCTTCTTTCGGACGATGCACCGAAACCAAATGCGAGTGCCCTTGAGTTATTCCGTCACTTGCTTGACGTCTATACAGGTACGGTCGCAATCGAACTCCGTCACTTAGACGATATGGAAGAGAAGAAGTGGATTCGCCGTCAAGTCGAACAAGGCGCATTGAAACGAACCTTCTCAAAAGAAGAAAAAATCGAATTGTTCAAACGTCTGGCTGAGACCGAGCTGTTTGAATCTTTCCTTCATAAAACGTATGTCGGACAGAAACGCTTCTCCATCGAAGGATTGGATGCGATGGTGCCGTTACTTGACGCCATGGTCGGAGGACTCATCTCGAGTGGATCTGAACACATCAACATCGGGATGGCACACCGTGGACGTTTGAACGTACTCGCTCACGTACTCGGCAAGCCATACGAGATGATCTTTGCGGAGTTCCAGCACGCACCGAATAAAGAATTGATTCCGTCTGAAGGGTCAATCGGCATCAACTTTGGTTGGTCAGGCGACGTGAAATATCACCTTGGACTTGATCGCAAAGTCGTCGAACAACAAAAAGAAGTACGTCTCAACTTGGCAAATAACCCGAGTCACCTTGAATTCGTCGGATCAGTCGTCGAAGGGTACACACGTGCCGCACAAGATGACCGTTCTGAGAAAGGATCGGCTGTCCAGCAGGATGATTTGGCAGCTTCGATCTTGATTCACGGAGATGCGGCATTCCCAGGACAAGGGATTGTGGCGGAGACGCTCAACATGACGAACTTGACGGGTTACCGTACAGGTGGAACGGTTCACGTCATTGCCAACAACACCATCGGTTTCACGACGGACCCGAACGATTCACGTTCGACACGTTACGCGAGTGATATCGCCAAAGGGTATGAAATTCCAGTCTTCCACGTGAATGCAGATGACCCGGAAGCATGTGTCGCCGTCGCGAAATTGATCAGTGAATATCGTGCCAAGTTCCATAAAGATATCTTGGTCGATTTGATTGGGTATCGTCGTTACGGTCACAACGAAATGGACGAACCAATGAATACGAACCCGGTTCTTTATAAAGCGATCAAAGGACATCAGTCTGTCCGTCACGTATATGCCGAGCAACTTGAGGCAGAAGGCGTCATGACAAAAGATGAGAAAGCACAAATCGAACAAAAGATCGAAGAGGCGCTTAAAGCAGCGCGCGACCTCGTTCCTTCTGAAGAAGAGGATGCTGACATCGTCTTGCCGGACGCGGTCCATAAAGGATTCCCAAAAGTCGATACGAGCGTAGAACTCGAACTCCTCATGCAATTGAACGAAGAGTTGCTTGACTGGCCAGAAGGATTCGGAGTCTTCCACAAGCTTCAAAAAGTACTCGACCGTCGCCGTGACGCATTCGGTGAAGGTGGAAAAATCGACTGGGGTCATGCGGAGACGCTCGCCTTCGCTTCGATTCTTTCAGACGGTACGCCGGTACGCTTGAGCGGTCAAGATTCGGAGCGCGGAACGTTCGCCCAACGGAACATCATGTTGAACGATGTCGAGTCAGGGAAGAAGTTCTCGCCACTCCATCAGCTGTCGACGGCGAAAGCTTCGTTCTCTGTCTACAACAGCCCGCTTTCAGAAGGATCAGTTCTTGGATTTGAATACGGGTATAATGTATTCGCACAAGACACGCTCGTATTGTGGGAAGCCCAGTACGGTGACTTTGCGAACTCGGCGCAAGTTATGTTCGACCAGTTCATCTCGGCCGGTCGTGCGAAATGGGGTCAAAAATCAGGGCTTGTCATGCTCTTGCCACACGGTTATGAAGGACAAGGACCAGAGCACTCGAGTGCACGTATGGAGCGTTACTTGACGCTTGCCGGTGAGAAAAACTGGACAGTCGCAAACCTTTCGTCTGCGGCACAATACTTCCATATTCTCCGTCGCCAAGCTGAGATGCTCGGCAAAGAAGAGATTCGTCCGATGATCATCATGACACCGAAGAGTCTGCTTCGTCATCCACTCGCGACGTCACCGATCGAGGCGTTCACGGAAGAGAGCTTCAAACCAATCGTTGAACAGCCAGGTCTCGGTGAGAACGCAGAGAAAGTCGAACGTCTCGTCTTCTGCACAGGGAAGATGGCGATCGACCTCGCGGAAGCGGTCGGCAAGTCAGAAGAGTCACTCGACTTCTTGCACATCATCCGGGTCGAAGAAATCTATCCGTTCCCGGTTCGTGAGATTCGTGACGTCATCAGCCGTTATCCAAACGCACGCGAAATCGTCTGGGTACAAGAAGAGCCGAAAAACATGGGAGCTTGGACATACATTGAGCCTCGTCTTGAAGCGGTCACAACGAACCGACTCGACGTTCGTTACATCGGTCGTCGCCGTCGTTCGAGCCCGGCTGAAGGAAATCCGACAGCCCATAAGCAAGAACAAGCACGCATCATCCGTGAAGCACTTTCTCGCGACGTCGTCTCGAGCGGTGCAGGCACGAGCACATACCAAAAAGATCGTAAATAAGTTAAGGGGGAACTCATTGTGGTCGAAATTAAAGTACCTGAATTAGCAGAATCCATTACGGAAGGAACGGTCGCGACATGGCTCAAACAGCCAGGCGACCAAGTTGAAAAAGGGGAAGCCATCGTCGAGCTCGAGACGGATAAGGTCAATATCGAAGTCCCGGCTGACGAAGCGGGTGTGTTAGAAGAACAACTTGCCGGAGAAGGGGATACGGTTCAAGTTGGTGACGTCATCGCACGTCTCGGTTCAGGTTCTGGTGGCGGAACGGCTGTCGCGACGAAGACGAAGACAGAAAACGCGACAGAAACGAAGACAGAAGCGCCGACTGAGAAGAAAACGGAGTCTGTTGAAGAGGGCAAGAAAGTAGAGAAACGCGAAGAACACGTCGCGAGCCCGGGTAAAGGACCAATCGCAACACCTGCTGCCCGTAAACTCGCTCGTGAGAAAGGCATCGACCTCTCGGCCGTTCAAACGAACGATCCGATGGGACGCATCAATGTCCATGACGTTTCAAAACATGAAGACAAACCAGCTGTGAAAGAGCAAAAACCAGCTGCTTCAGCTCCAGCACCACAACCGGCTGCAAGTGGGAAAGAAGAAGAGCGCATCAAGATGACACGTCGTCGTCAAACGATTGCCAACCGTCTCGTAGAAGTGCAACAGACGGCAGCAATGCTCACGACGTTTAACGAAATCGATATGTCGGCGGTCATGGCACTTCGTAAACGTCGCCAAGAGAAGTTCGTGAAAGACAACGATGTCAAACTCGGCTTCATGTCATTCTTCACGAAAGCAGCGGTCGCGGCTCTCAAGCGCATGCCTTACTTGAACGCTGAAATCCAAGGTAATGAAATCGTCTTGAAGAAATATTACGATATCGGGATTGCCGTATCGGCGCCGGACGGTCTTGTCGTCCCTGTCGTCCGTGAAGCAGACCGTAAAAACTTCGGTGAAATCGAGAAAGACATCCTTCACCTTGCGGATAAAGCGCGTAACAACAAGCTTGGTTTGAGCGACCTCACAGGTGGTACGTTCACGATCACAAACGGTGGCGTGTTGACCACAAGTTGCCATCCTCGGGATGCACTCGATTCAACTCCGCCCAGTCGCAATCGACGCGGACACGATGGAAAACCGTCCGATGATGTATGTCGCACTCTCATATGACCACCGAATCGTAGATGGTCGTGAGGCTGTAACATTCCTCAAGCACATCAAAGAGATGATTGAAGATCCAGAACAATTGTTGTTCGAGGCATAAGATTTAGAGAAAGTACCCGCTCCGATATTAGGAGGCGGGTACTTTTTTGTACGAGGTCATGATTAAATACCTTTTATTGGGATTTTCAGCAAGGTATATATGTTATCCTTGATGGAGAGAATCAGTAAAAGGGCGTGAATGGTAAATGAAATGGAAAAAATGGTTTCCTTGGATGGGACTTGTCTTAGTAATAGTGGTCATTGCTACATATGCATTCTATCAGTATTGGATGGGACCGAATCAAAGTGAGCTCGACCGGGACAATTTGACGGAAGAAGAGTATGAGCGGGCGCTTGAATTGATTGACATCATCAAAGAAGAAGACCCGCTCGGGCGGCGTCAAAACGTGACGCGTCGCATCAATCCGCAGGAGACGACGGGGCTCGTCTTTGACGATGAGAAAAAATTAAACAAAGGGAATCTCGTTGAAGCGATGCATCTGATGACGCACCAAAAGATTTTGGCGACGGAAAAGGCGGGTGCCATCCCGATGACACATGACAATCTGAAAGAGGTCCGCGACTATTTAGAGTTGCTACGGGACAAGAATAAAATCAAGTCCGAAGATTATCGTCAACTCGGTCAAATCATCGAACGATGGGAACAAGCCATCTTTGATGAGATTGACAAAGAACAAGATCTTCTTCTAGAGGAGATGTACGCCGTCATCGGATTCTCGAACGGACTCGCGACACGCGCAGAAGAAGAGTTGTTCATCATAAATAACTTCGGTGCGGAATACGTGTATACGATGGACTTAGAGCCGATGCCCGAAGAGGAAGACGTGAATACGGAAACCGAAGAGTAAACAAAAAGGAGTTCATCACGAACTCCTTTTCGTATGGATGCCAGTATTCATTCGAACGACTCATGGAACGAAAGCCGCTTTTTCCCGTTCGCTTTTGACCGATATAAGGCGTCGTCCGCTTGTTCGATGGCGACGTGTGGAGGTTCTGCTGGCGACCAAATCGATGCGCCGATGCTTGCCCCGACCTTTACCGATATGAGACCGAGCATCACAGGTTGTGAGAGCGTATCGATGATGGATGTCCCGATCTCGTGAATATCCTGAATTGAACGTTCATGTCTTGGGAACATGAGGAAGAATTCATCCCCGCTCAAGCGGACCGGATCGATGTCATCGATTGTAAGTGTTTGTAGCCGCCGTGCGACTTCGACTAACAATTCATCGCCGACCGCGTGACCGTATGTATCGTTTACCGCTTTGAACCCATCGAGGTCGATATAAAAGAAAACGTATGGCTCTTCCGAAGCGTGCAGTTGATTCAACTGTTCACGTAAGGCGACACGGTTCGAGAGACCGGTCAGCGCGTCACGGTTCGCAAGGAGCTCAAAGTGCACCCGTTCCGATTCTGACTCTGTGAGGGATGTGACGAGCGATTCGAGTGCGAATGCGAGTGACTCAATCTCTTCGATTCCGGATTGATGTGGAAATTTATCTACTTTTCCTTGCTCCATGAGCGAAGCTGTTTCAGTAATTCGTTTCAATGGTCTCGTGACGACGGAAGCGAGTAACCAGCCGATGACGGCCGTCACAAGAGATGCGAACAGGCCAATCCATAGGATCCTCGTCTCCGCGCTCTGCCGGTTGACGGACGACGACACGCCAACCGAGTCCAGGATACTCATCATACCCTTCTCCAATCGACATCCCCGTCAGATAGTCCTGTCCATCCTCCCATTCTTTCACGGAAACCCCTTCCGTAAACGACACGGGGAGCGGTTTTCCGACTAAATCGTCTGGACCGAGGAGCACCACATTGTCTCGTTCACTGACGACGAACAAATCCGTATCGTCGACTTGTTCATGGAGCGTCCGATTAAAATGTCCGAGTACTTCTCTTCCCCATGCCCAGCTCAAGTGAGTGGCAAGAACCCCTTGAAACGTCCCGTCTTGAAATAAGGGGACACTGATATCGACGAATTGGAGCGGTTCACCCGTCGGATTCGGTAACAGTTCAGCTAAGAGGACCGCCTCGTGGACGTCACCGATGAAAGGTGCTTCTTTCGCTTCGAGATAAACTGGGCGCTCAGCGATGGACGCCTCTTCGAGTATGCCGTTCGTGGAAGCGACGACAGTCCCTTCCGCATCCGTGACACCCATCCAAGAGAATGCCGGAATGTTCGACTGGACTTGATCGAGCAGGCGTCGTGTCGCGTCCGGGTCTTCTAGGTCGAGCCCTTGTAAAAGTTGGACTTCTTGATAGCGTGACCACATATAAAAGTCGAGTTTGTCCGCCAATTGATGTGATGTCGTCGAGAGACGTTTCCCGATTTCTTGTTCGAGCGAATCAGATGCCCGATGACTGATTAGGGAGGTGAGTGCAATTGTCAGTAAAAAGACGAGCGTGGCAATGCTGAGCGCCAAAATGAGTCCAAGGCGCATCGTAAAAGACTTGATCATGCGAGTAAAACCTCCTAAAGCTTGAAATGAAGACAATTATGAAAAACGAGTCGAACACATGATAGGCGAAAGAGCTTCCGCTATAATGAAAGACGAGTCGAAAAATAAATAGAGGTGAAGAGAATGAAAAAGAATCAATGGTTGGTCATCATGACCGTCGTCGCGGTCGCATTGATTGCATTGGTGTTCGTCTTGCTCAATCAAGATGAGCCGACAACGGCCGACCGAGGCGATCACGTGTCAATCGAAGGACAACCGACACTCGGAGACTCGGACGCAAAAGTCTCGGTTGTCGAGTTCGGAGATTATAAATGTCCATCGTGTAAACAGTGGGGCGAAACGATCTATCCACAACTGAAAGCGGATTATCTCGACAAGGAAGATGTCAGCTTCAGCTATATTAACGTCTTGTTCCACGGACAAGAATCAATTTTGGCATCCCTCGCTTCCGAGTCGGTGTACGAGCAAGATCCTGAATCGTTCTGGAAGTTCCATAAAGCGCTCTATGACGCGCAACCGGCTTCACAACAACACGACAACGCATGGGTGACGGTCGAGAAGTTAAAAGAAATCGCAGGTGAGACGACATCGGTCGACTTGGCACAACTTGAACAAGACCTTGGCGAAAACTCGACCGTGCTCGAAAAAGTCAGTACGGACGACGGGCTTGTGAAAGAGAACGGTGTTCAATTCACACCTTCAATCATGATCAACGGTGTGATGCTCGAGGACCCGTTCGACTACGAACAAATCCAACAGTTGATCGAGCAGGATCTATAAGATGAAGTCATTTTTCGAAAAATATGGATTGTATCTCGCTTGGCTCGTCGCGTTGACGGCGACACTCGGGAGTCTCTATTTCAGTGAGATTCGGGAGTTCGTGCCATGTGAGCTTTGCTGGATTCAACGCATCTTTATGTATCCGCTGACGATCATCCTAGGAATTGCCGTCTTCACGGACGATCGGGCGGTACGAAAATATGTGTTACCGCTTACTATCATAGGCGGTATTGTTTCACTTTACCATTACTTGGTACAAAAAGTGCCGGGATTTGCAGAAATTCAGCCTTGTGCACAAGGTGTTCCGTGTAGCGGTCAATACATCAACTGGCTCGGATTCATCACGATTCCGTTCCTCGCATTGACGGCTTTCACGCTCATCACCATCCTCATGTGGAATGTCAAAAAGCGATAAGGAGTTGGAACGTGTGAAGAAATGGTGGATCGGTAGTTTGATGACGATGCTCATCGTCCTAGCAGGATGCGGACAAGAAATCGAGGACCCGCTCAACTGGGAAGTCGAATCGTTTGAATACATGAACCAAGAAGAAGAGATGGTCAGTCTCGACGATTTAAAAGGGAAAGTGTGGATGGCAGACTTCGTCTTCACAAGCTGTGAGACGGTCTGTCCGCCAATGACGTACAACATGACGAAGCTCAATGAAGCGCTTGAAGAAGAGGGCGTCGAAGATGTGCAATTCGTCTCGTTCAGTGTTGACCCGACGGTGGACACTCCGGAGAAGATGAAAGAATTCATGAGTGGCTATGACCTTGCGAAAGCGGACTGGCAGTTCTTGTCGGGCTACTCGCAAGACGAGATTGAGACGTTCGCCCAAGAAAGCTTCAAAGCGCTCGTCCGGAAGCCGGAAGAAGGCACACAAGTCGACCACGCGACGTACTTCTATTTGGTCGACGAGGAAGGCAAAATCATCAAAGCGTATCCTGGTTTCCAAGACGTCCCGACAGAAGACATCATCAACGACATTAAAATCTTACAAAAATCTTAATCGAAGACCTGTCCCACCAAAGCGGTGGGGGCAGGTCTTTTTGATTGATGAAACCTGCTATACTGGAAGGACTAGATCGATTTCCTTGAAAAGGAGTGGACGGGATGAAAGACGTCTTGATTCGATACATGAAACGGTTTACGGATTTGAGTGACGACGAGTGTGAGCGGTTGGTGGCGGATGTACCAATCGCCACGTTTCCGAAAGGGACGATTCTCTTGCATCAAGGAGACGTCCCGGCTAAATGCTATTTCGTTTTGAGTGGCTGCATTCGTCAATATAAAGTTGACGAAGACGGGAACGAGCATACTGTCGATTTCATTACGGAAGAACAAAGCATCACCATATTAACGAAACATCATGCAGATGGACGATCACCGTATTCGTTAGCGTGTTTAGAAGAATGTTGTCTCGTCGTTGGAGACCTTGCGACAGAGCAGGAGCAATACGAGATGAATCCTGTCCTTGAAGCGATGACGCGTGACATGATGCAAGAAGACATGGGGACGATGCGTGATGCGTTCGCCTCGTTCATGTCGTCCACACCGGAGGAGAGGTATCAGACCTTGATGGAAAAGAGACCCGACTTGGTTCATCGGGTCCCACAATATCAACTGGCGAGCTATCTCGGTATCACACCGGAGTCACTCAGTCGGATCAAGAAGCGGGCGACGCGTCACCTGAGGATTGTCGAGTGCTATCATGTGTAGGAAGTAATCTTCCTTTCACAATCAACCATACGGCAAAGGCCAATTCGCCGACGAACATCGGGAGCATGAGAGTGAGCTCGAGTAAAGTCGTCATGCTTTCAAGCGTTGGGAATTGGTAAAGGGCATGAACAATTGTATAACTGAAGCCGGCGACGACGAGTAAGATGCCAATCGTTCTTGGAATGAATTGGGTCCGCATCGCAATCCATCCGACTGCGATGAGGTGAAGACCGAACACGATCAAGCCAAGCGACCAAATGGTTTCAAATGACGTGACCGTTTCATACACTTGTCTAGCTGAAGTGGAAGTATCGAGGAGACGTTCGGCTTCAACGAGACGTAAAACGGCGAAGGCGAGAATGAGCGTATAGAGGAAGCGAAGTGTCCCGACGAGTAAGGCGAGTGTGGTGTGGAACGGTTTAAAGAAACGATATAGTCCGTAGGCGACAATCAGGTCTAGCAAGACAATGATCCCCCAGCCGATGATACCAAAACGGAACAGCGTCGGATGACTGACTAAGTTTTCATACGTTGTCATCGCCTCATTTTCGATGACGAGTGATTGGTAGACGTAGCCTTGCGCGAAAAAGGCGACGAGTGCCATGAGGACGAG
This sequence comes from Exiguobacterium sp. B2(2022), assembly GCF_028823655.1. Taxonomy (NCBI): domain Bacteria; kingdom Bacillati; phylum Bacillota; class Bacilli; order Caryophanales; genus Exiguobacterium; species Exiguobacterium sp. B2(2022). The sequence goes on from NZ_JAPEHX010000002.1 coordinate 43,108, forward strand.
TGCGATTCCAGACCAAAGCGCGGCACGCCGTTGTGAACGGACAGATGAATGGTTCATGAGAAAAAACTCCTTTCGAATGATCTTGTCTCCATCATAAAAGGATGGGAGCAGGTGCACATTGACTTAAGTCAAGAGCACGCCATTTTTTGAAAGATGAGTGAATCTGCATACTAACCGATATCAGATAGAGACGTGCACGTTATAATCAATTCAACGAACTTGTAGAAAAGAGGATCTAGATGAAAAAGACGATGTTGCTCTTATTAGTCGGAATGGCGGCTGTCACCGGGACGATTCTGACACAGTACAAACCACTCGGACGAAAACCGAAATCGATTCAATCCCCGAACCAGGTCAACGGGAAATTCCGTAATCAATACGAGACACCGATGAACTTTTCCGCAGAGGATATGGTATCGATGGCTCGTGACTATCGTGACATGACCTCGCTTCGTAAGCCGAGCGAACGGCTACCAATCGTGCCGATCGATTTTGAGGAGAAGACGGGTTCGAGCTTCACGAGAATCTACTGGCTCGGTCATTCGGCGCTCATGGTGCAAATGGACGGGAAGACGATGCTCGTCGACCCGATGTTCGGACGCAGCCCATCGCCGCTTCCGTTTGCCAAAAATGAGCGTTTCAGTGAAGACTTGCCGTTCGACCTTGAGGACTTGCCTGAGATTGATGTCGTCTTGTTGACGCATGACCATTACGACCACCTCGACTATGGGACGATCCTTGCGATTAAAGACAAGGTCGCCATGTTTATCGTACCTCTCGGTGTAGGGAGTCATTTAAAACGATGGGGTGTCGGTGCAGAGAGAATCGTGGAGCGAGATTGGAACGAGTCATATACGTTCGGGAATTGGACATTCGTCTGTACGCCGGCACGTCACTTCTCCGGTCGTTCGTTGACAGACCGCAACAGCACGCTATGGGCATCATGGGTCGTCCTCGGTGAGACAGACCGTCTCTTCTTCAGCGGGGACAGCGGGTACGCGCCGCACTTCAAGTTGATTGGCGAACAGTATGGACCGTTCGATTTCGCCGCACTCGAATGCGGACAATATGACGTACGCTGGCCAGACGTCCATATGCAGCCGGAAGAGACAGCGCAAGCATTTCACGATTTACGCGCCGACCAGATGATGCCAATCCATTGGGGTGCGTTCACATTGTCATTCCACGACTGGTTTGACCCAGCGGAACAGATGGCGTCTCTCTTACCGAAAGAAGTCGTCCTCACTCCAAAAATCGGAGAGCGCATCACGCTCGACGGTCGGAATGATACGACGACGTGGTGGCGAGAACTCCAAGACGCAAACAAGCGATGACCGATGTCATCGCTTCAGAATGTTGATGAACCAGGTCGTAAAATGCGACCTGGTTCGTTTTTTTGTGGGATGAATAATAATGTTAAGTGTAACAAATGTGAATACAAAAAAGCCTAAATGAGAATGCGCTGATACGTTCTCATTTGGGCATTTTATTAGGAAGTCATACTTTCGAATAGTTTTGATTGGTTCCATCAATGATAAGTGGGATATTTAAAGCTTTCGATAGTGAATACAGTGTATCAGCGCGAGGAATGGTAAGACCAGCTTCAATTCGACCTATAGTTGATTTAGGCTTTCCAATTCGATCAGCTAATTCTTGTTGTGAAATATTTAGTTGGCGACGTTGTTTTTTAATTTGAGCAGCGATGTATCCTTGTTGCTGAAGCTTTTCTACGTGATCATTACCAACTATTTCAGCGTATTTTTTAAACATATCACTCAATGTACTCAGTCCTTTCTTGGAAAGAATCAATAGGGTGGATCGGAAACACAATAATCTTCGTAGTGTGCTTCTGCTGGTTGAATGTCTTTCAGTTTGATAACGCCATTGTATTGTTTATCAAAGTGGTGCAGAAGGACAACTTTATGATAGCATGAATGCCATCGATATGAAAGTTTTGTATAGGGTGAATTATAAAATTAAGTGCAACACCTAAAAGTAAACACAAAAAAGCCTGTGAACCCGGCTACGAGTAAGGACGTGCACAGATGCGCTATATGAGAAGGCGAAATCCTGTTATGGCGCTAAGACGAAACTCGCCGACACAATGCATTTCGCCGACACATACTCTTCTTGGCAACGGGGGAACAAAGAGAATGCCAACGGACTCCTTCGTAAGTTCTTCCCGAAAAGAACAGACTTCGCAAAGGTCAACGTACGGTCGAGGAATTGTTGTGCTTAATTTGATAAACGGTCATCGCTTGTTTTTTTGTTAAGAGGAGATCTTCTCAGCAGAGTCTTCTTCGATATGCAGTTTATGTTTTCGCGTGTAGACGAGGAACGCGGCTGTCATTGCAATCGAACTGATTCCAAACAAGACGACCATGAGCTGAAGTCCAATCAAATCGAGGAAGAACCCTGTCACGAGAAGGACGATTTGGAAGATGATCCGGTCGAGCATGTTACGGAACGAGAAGAAACGACCATGATATTCTTTCGGCATCCGTGTCTGGAAAATCGTGACCGCCGTTGGGAAGAAACAGCCGACCGAGAAGCCGAATACGACGAACGCCGCAATCGACATGAACGGGATGTCTGCAAAATACAGCATCAGTTGCGCGACACCGATTAAAAACGAGAACGAGAATAAAATCGAGAACGCCGAGAATTTTTCACCGATTCGTTTGATCATGAAGGCACCTGTCATGAAGGCGAGCCCTTCCGCCGTATAAATCCATCCTTTGATTGCGGTTGAATCCTGCAACTCACTGATGTTGATGACGAGCAAGTTGAATCCCCCGATAAAGAGTAACGGGATGAGCGTCATGACGAGTGTCATGAAGATGACCGGGATTGATTTGATGATTGGAAAGACATCTTTGAATCCGCTCGACGCTTTTGCATCAATCTTTTTCGCCGACGGTGTCTTCGATTCATCTAGCTTTAAGAAGAGCGTCGCGACCGCAAGCAACAGATAAGCGACGAGCGAGAGCGCGTAGACGTTACGTAGCGAGATGAGTGTCAATAAGACACCGGCAATCGCCGTCCCGATGACGCGTGATAACGTCGAAACGTTCATATGGACACCGTTCAAGGCGAGAAGTTCCCGTTCCTTCACGATGAGCGGAATCGCTGCCTGTAGGGCAGGGAAGTAAAAAGCAGACGACCATCCACACGACCGAATTCGTCTCGATGGCAACGAACATGAAGAGCACACTGAGCGCTCGGACGATGCTTGAGATGAGCATGATGTTTTTCTTAGAGCCTTGATCGGTCAAGCGCCCCGCGAGCGGACCGATGGCGACCCCGGCGAGTAACCCGATGGCGAGAATGACCGCCTTCACAAAGTCAGAGGGGACGCGGTCTTGCATGAATTCCAAATTACCGATGATACCGAGCCATAAACCAAGACCGGCGACGAATTCGCCCGTCAAGATGATCCAGACGTTCCGATTTTTCCACATAGATGTAGTCCTCGATTCTTATATGCTAATCACTATTATCAAGTAGTAGGGTGGAGAATACCACAAAAAAGAAGCCGAACGTCGGCTTCTTCATCAATCAAATATCACAGTTGTCGTCGGTGCACGTCGCACCGTTCGAAAGGACTTGGATTGTCGGGTTGTTCTCAGACCAGACTTTTTCGAGCACTTGCGTGAACGCTTCCGTCGGTTGAGCACCAGACACCCCATATTTGTTGTCGAATACGAAGAACGGGACACCTGTGATGCCGAGATCGCTTGCGCGCTTCTCTTCGGCCCGAACGTCTTCCGTATACACGTCCGTTGTCAAGACGTCACGGACAGCGTCATGGTCGAGACCGACGCTTGTTGCGATTTCGAGCAGGACATCGTGGTTCCCGATGTGTTTGGCATCGACAAAGTAAGCCTGAAGCAATGCTTCCGACAATTCTTTTTCTTTCCCGACCGTCTTCGCATAATGCGTCAAACGATGCGAGTCGAGTGTACCTGTGACGACCATGTTTTCAAAGTCGTAATCGAGTCCGACTTCGCGGGCTTGAGCCGCGACTTGTGCCGTCGTTCCTTTTGCTTGCTCAATCGGCATACGATATTTCGTTGCGAGTGCCTCATAAATGGTGCGTGAATCGTTCGTCGGCGCGTTCGGGTCGAGCTCGAAACTCTTGAATTCGACTTCTACTTGGTCTGCCTGTGGGAACTGTTCGAGCGCCTCTTCTAGACGACGCTTCCCGATATAACAAAACGGGCAGACATAATCTGACCATACTTCAATTTTCATCATGAATCCCTCCTGTCCTTAGTGTAGGAAATCTTGAATTCAAAGTACAGGAAACGGCTCACAAAAAAAGCCCTCCACGAGGAGGACTTAAAAGACGTACCAGAAGACGCAGACGAAGTGGGCAAAGCTTCCGAACAAAATGAACAAATGGAACACTTCATGGAATCCCCATCCCCGCCAATTGACGAATTTTGGCTTGAACCCGTAGATGAGCCCACCAATCGTATACATGACGCCCCCGAGGACGAGCCAGAAGATGCCGGCGTTACCAATCACGTCATGGAGCGGTCCGATAAAGAAGACGGACAGCCAGCCCATCCCGATGTAGAGCGCGGTCGATAAGAAACGTGGGGCATGGAACCAGACGAGTTTGAAGACGATGCCGAACAAGGCGAGTGCGTGTACGGTACCGAAGAGGACCCAGCGTGTCGGTCCCTCGAGCGCGAGTAGCGTGAGCGGCGCATACGTACCCGCAATCAATGCGTAAATCATCGCATGGTCGATTCTCCGGAAGAAGGCGATGACGTTCGGTGAGGCGATGATGCTATGGTAAAGACCTGACGATAAGTAAAGAAAGACGAGGCTGATCCCGAATAAAATCGCAGCCATAATCGCAAGGGGCGAGCCGAGTAGTGAAGCTTTGACGACCATCGCAATCAGCGCAATGAAAGCGAGTACCGCGCCAGCGAGATGCGTTAGCGCGTTGATCGGTTCACGGAAAATCGAATTCATGTAAAACACTCCTTATCACATCATGTAGTATCGATAACTACATGATATACTGAAGAGGAACAAACAGCAAGGTGTACCTTTCGACAAATGAGAGTTTTCTTTATACTTGAAGGTGAGGTGAGACGGATGAAAGCGAAGAATATTACCGAAACGGAAGGGACGCTCCCGAGGGACGTATTGCCGACTGTCGATTTATACATGGACCAGGTCATCCAATTGTTCGAGCAGCATTATGGGAAGATGAAGCGGGTCGAGGATGAGACGATTTTGACGAAGACGATGATCAACAACTACGCCAAGGGCAAGTTGTTCCATCCTGTCAAAAATAAAAAGTATACGAATGAACATCTGATGTTACTCAGTTTGATCTATGAGATGAAAGGCCTCTTGTCGATCAATGACATCAAAGAGACGCTCAGACCGTTGAACGAGTCAGACGAGACGTTCTCACTCGAGGACTTTTATGAAGCGTATCAGTCGCAAAAAGTGAAGAATCTAGAAGCGTTTGAAGCCCAGGCAGACACGCTGTTACATGCATCGCTCGAAAAAGAGAACGGTGTGCAGCGAACGCTCGCCATTGCGTCTGCCGTGCACATGAGCCACTTGTATCAACGATTGGCCGAGCAGTTGATTGATGAGAAATGAAACAACTCCTCCGAGGGCGAATGCCCCACGGAGGAGTTGTTTTTTAGTTATTGATGTACTTCTCGTATACCGCTCCGAAGTCTTTTCGGTTCCATTCATGATAGTGACGTTGTAGCCAATCGAACGATTGCTCGTTCAATTCCTTGAACGTGTTCGGTACGTTCATGTCGCCTTCGCGGAGCCCGCTCAAAATCGACACTGAGTGTGTGAGCGACGTGTTCGCATACTCCATCATACGACGACCTTCCCGTTGAATCTCTTCGATTGCGAGAAGTGCCTTATACAAATCTTTCACATGCTCGATTTGCTTTTTGTTGATGTCGATCGAGTACGCTTTGTCGCCGATTGAGAATTTGACTTCGACATCGAGGTCGACCGTACCCGCCGTCTCAAACATGACGTGCTTGATCGGATAATGTGAATACGGATAACGATAGAGGACGCGCTTCGAACTGATGGCGCTCGTTCCATCGAGGTGGATCATCGACAAGTTGGTGAAACAATACTCATCTGATTTCGACTTGATCAAGAAATAAATCTTTTCATTGTCTTCGTGAAGGACGTAATCATCCGCATCCGCCTTATCGAAGTCGGACGGATCGATCACCTCACCGATGTCGCTAAAGCCAGTCAAATCAGAAGCCAGTTTTTTGAACATGTCATTCACTCCTCAATAATGGATTTTATGCATCTCTTTCGGGTCGGAGCCGGTCCGCTCATCACGGTTGAGCGCATCGATGGCCGCCATCTCTTCTTTCGTCAACGTGAAGTCGAATACCTGTATATTCTCTTTGATTCGACTCGGTGTCACCGATTTTGGGATGACGGCGACCCCGTTTTGTAAGTGCCAGCGCAAGATGACTTGAGCCGGTGATTTGCCGTGACGGTTCGCAATCTCGACAATCGTGTCATCTTCGAGCGCTTCGCGTCCTTTCATGAGTGGACTCCACGCCTGAATTTGAATGTCATATCGTTTGCAGAAAGCAATCAATTCCTTTTGAGACAAATACGGATGGATCTCGACTTGGTTCACGGCCGGGACGATCGAGCACGACTGAATGATTTGTTCTAAGTGCTCGACTTCAAAGTTCGAGACGCCGATTGCGCGGACACGTCCTTCTTCATATAACTGTTCGAGTGCCTTATACGTTTCGACGAACTTCCCGAAACGAGGCATCGGCCAGTGAATGAGGAATAAATCGACATACTCAAGACCGAGTCGGTCGAGACTATCCTGAAACGCTTGGAGCGCCTCATCGAACCCGTGAAACTCATTCCAAAGCTTCGTCGTCACAAACACATCCTCCCGAGGAATGCCTGCTTCACGAAGCGCTTGCCCGACACTTTCTTCGTTTTGATAAATCGCGGCCGTATCAATCAAACGATAATCCGCTTCAAGCGCAGCTTTGACCGTATCGACCGTCACTGCGCCGTCTTCGACCTTATACACACCGAGCCCGAGCATCGGCATCTTGACGTCATTATTCAACGTCGTCCATTCCATAACAAATCCCTCCCTCTCGTCTTTAACGTTACCGAAATTTTGGATGAAGGGAAAGGAATAACTACAGGCGGATGCTTTCCCCATGTGACTTGATCACAATTTGGTCACGGTCCAGTTTTGCGGCCGCGACGAGCCGGTGATAGGGCTCCTCGACCGGCTCATAAGAGAGGACGAACGTGTCCCAATGCATCGGGAAGAAGCGCTTCGCCCCGCTCTCTTTGTACATCATCCAAGCCTGTTCGGGAGTGCAGTGCGCCTCTTGGAACGAGTCCGGTTGATAAGCGCCGATTGGGAAGAACGCGAGGTCAATCGGTTCACGGTCAGCGAGTCCTTTAAAGGAGTCGGTGTACGCCGTGTCTCCCGCAAACAGCATTCGGATCCCTTTGTATTTTAATAGATAGCCGTTATAGCCCATATGTTTGTCCCATGGGAAACGGTTGCCCCAATGTTTGACAGGGATGGCCCGGACATCGAGCCCGTTCGCCAAGGTCACTTTGTCATGCGGATGCAGTTCGAGTGTCTGCAGACTCGGGTATCGACGGAGCAGGCGACTCGTCCCTGGAGCGGAGACGACAATCGTCTCGCGGGTGATGAGTCGTGTTAAGCAGGCGACTCGTCCCTGGAGCGGAGACGACAATCGTCTCGCGGGTGATGAGTCGTTTTAAACTTTTATGGTCAAAGTGGTCCATATGGGCATGACTGAGCAAGATGACATCAACCGGTCCAACATCCTCGATGGAGAGGGCGGGAGCCGTGTGACGTTTCATGCCGATCGTCAGCGGTCCTAAATGGACACCGATTCGTTTAGAGAAGACGGGGTCCGTCAAAATTTTGAGTCCATACCAATGGATCAGGACGGTCGAATGCCCAATCCACGTCGCTTGCACATGCGTCTCATCAATGGTTGTCAGTTCTGGACGTTCCGGCCATTTAAAACGTGGGCGGGGGAGCCGTCGTTTGAATCGTGTATAAAGAAACGTTCCGACGCTCGCCAAGACGGCACTCGGAACGAGGATGCGTCGACGCATCATGTATCACCTCACTGTTCGAATATACTGTCATCATAACGCGGGAAAGAGTGCATCGCATCCGCCTAAAGGAGTAGAAAAAATGGGAGATTGTGGGGTGCGCTCTTGCGAATCCGCTTTCAATTTGATAAGGTGGCAGTAACTTAGGAAAGAGAGGTACACCGTGCCATGAAAAAAACACGTTCACTCCAACGATGAGACGAATCATCACTGTTCGCTTGAACAGTCACGGGTGAAGTGTGTCCATTTTTCAAGTGCGGGAAGAGTCCTCTTTCCTCTTTGAACGGATTCCTTCACACCACCGCGTTTTGAGCGGATGGTGTTTTTTGTTTCATCGCGTACCGGAAAAATGAGCGAGGTGAAACAAATGTTAGCTATGAAACAAGTCCGGTTCGATTACGACCGGAAACCATTATTTGAAGCGGTCTCGTTTGAGGTCGCAGCCGGAGAACGCGCTGTGTTATTCGGGCTGAACGGAAGTGGGAAGACGACACTCTTCCGACTCGTGACAGGGGAATTGACGCCACAAGCAGGGACGATTGAATGTCACGGTGAAATCGGGCTCGTCCGACAGACGATTGAATCCGAAGATATGTCACTACTCGAATGGGTGATGAGGAGCGATCCTGAACGGTATGCCCTTTATGAAGAGGTGTCCTCTGGCGATGAGGTACGAGTCATGCGTTCTTATGAACGAGCGCTCTCACTCGATGTGTATAACTTGGAGCAAGAGGCAATCCAAGCGTTGACCCGACTCGGGTTGGACGGTCAACTTGACCAAAACATCAACGATTTGAGCGGGGGAGAGAAGACACGGGCACAACTCTCGACCTTGACGATGAAGCAGGTCGACGTCGTCCTACTCGACGAGCCGACGAACCATCTGGATGTCGAGTCGATTGACTGGCTCACGAAATGGCTGAATCGATTCGACGGAACAGTGCTGATCATCTCCCACGACCGTCAACTGATGGATGATGTTGCGACGGTCATCCTCGAACTGTTGGATGGGGAAGTCACCAGATATCCGGGGAACTATACGGCGTATCGACGTCAAAAAGAGGACGAACGCCTGCGTGACGAGCGAGCCCATGCTCGCTACGTGAGCCGCAAAACAGAATTGCTCGATATGATTGCCCAGTACAAAGGCTGGCACTTGAAGGCGAAAGCGACAGCCAGTGTCCGCAGTCCGGGTGCGCAAAAAGGAGCGGCCAATCTCGCCGTCAAAATGAAGGCGAGGGAACAGAAGTTAAAACAGCTTGAAGACAATCGTCCACAAAAGCCAAAAGAAGAAAAGACCATCTCCGTCCATTTTGCTGCCGATGAGCTCGAAGCGAAGACGTGGCTGACATGTGAGGAGATGACGTTTGGATACGACAAGCCGTTCTATGAACCGATTTCCTTCTCGATTCAAAAAGGAGAACGTCTCTCCATCATCGGACCGAATGGAAGTGGAAAGACAACGTTATTGAATGTGCTGATTGGTGAACGAGCACCGCTTTCTGGTGTGATCAAGCGGCATCCTCGTCTGAAGATTGGGTATTTCTCGCAAACGCTCGAACGTTTACCGAAGACGGGGACACTGCTCGATGCGTTACTCGCCCAGAGTGACATCGGGGAGACGGAGGCTCGGACGCTGCTGGCTCACTTTCTGTTCCGTCGGGATGAGGTGCATCGACCGATCAACGAGGCGAGTATGGGTGAGAAATGTCGGATTGCCTTCCTGATTCTCTATTTCTCCGACGCGCATCTATTGGCACTCGATGAACCGACGAACTATTTAGATGTGGCGACACGGGAACAAATCGAGACGGCGTTAGACGTTTACCCGGGTGGATTGCTTCTCATTACGCATGACCGTTATTTCCATCGTTTGACCTCGCGGATGATCGAGCTCGGTGAAACGATTCGTATTCGTGAGAATACGGAAAACGATGAACCGGTCGATGTCGAGCAGATGATGCAAACGATGGACGAATTGACAAAACACGACTTGAAATTTTTTGACGAGGCAGGAAACCTCCTACCATTTGACGAAACGAGTGGAATGAATCGAATCGAGTAGGAGTGAAGAACATGAATGGAGGAAGATTGTCGCGCGCGACGACACGAAAGCGTAAACGAGTGTTCCGGGTGACGACTGCGGTAGCCTTGGTCCTCGCTTTGGTCGGGATCATCGCGTTCGCGGCACTGATCGACAAAAAAGAAAAGTCTGCTTTACCGAAATCAGATGAGATTGCGACCGAGATGGTCGATTCCGAGTCGGAACAACCGACCGATACCGAAACCGAGTCTGCCGATACAATCTATATCGGGCAACCGTATACGAAAGTCTATGCAGATGACCGTGTCGCAGTCGTCTATGAGGCCGACCTCGGTGATCGCTTCGAACGTTTGGAGACGGTCAGTGGCTTCGTGAAAGTACAGCTAAATGAGCGTATGACGGGGTGGGTCACGGAAGAGAGTGTGACGACAGAAGCTCCGGCCTTGTCGGACGATGACGTGATCGCCGCATGGCAACAAGTCGTCCCGAGCGCTTCGGAGACCGTCCTTGATTGGATCGGCAAAGATGTGGCGACCGTGCGCGCCGAACTTGGTAGCCCGACTGCCGTTCAGCGTGACCAAGTGAACGAATATCATTTCTATGATGGATTCTTCTTGATGGTACGGGACCAAAAAGTGCGTGCCATCGATTGGGACCGTCAGGCAGTCGCGACGCCTGACGTGACACCGACGAACGAACAAACAACTGGGATTTGGTACGAAGGGGAGACGGTTCAGTTGAAGCTGTTCCCATACAGCGGTGTGATGCGCGTGCGTCTCGAGCACAAGTGAGACAAGACGGGAGAGATCTCCCGTTTTTTTTTATGACGTTTCATTCAAATGAACGTTTGAATGTTTCGTGAAAATGGAATAAGATAAGAAGTAGAAGGAGGCGTCAGTTATGGGACATCATCATGATCACGACCATCACCATCATCATTCCACGAATCAGCGTGCACTGTTCCTCGCTTTTCTGTTGATTGCGACGTTCATGGTCGTCGAGGTCATCGGCGGACTATGGACGAACAGTTTGGCACTCTTATCCGATGCGGGTCATATGCTCGGAGATGCGGCGGCTTTAGGACTCAGTTTCCTAGCCGTTCGATTCGGGGCGAAGGCGGCGACACCGAACCGTACGTTTGGATATCGACGCTTTGAAATTTTAGCGGCATTCATTAACGGGCTGACCTTACTCGTCATCTCGATTTATATCTTATTCGAGGCATATCAGCGATTGAGTGCTCCACCAGAAATTTTGAGTGGGGGAATGCTCGTGGTCGCCATCATTGGACTACTCGTCAATATCCTCGCCGCTTGGATTTTGATGCGCGGAGAGAAAGATAATTTGAACGTGAAGAGTGCGTTGCTTCACGTGTTCGGAGACTTACTCGGATCGGTCGGTGCCATCACGGCAGCACTCTTGATTATGTTGTTCGGATGGACGTGGGCGGACCCGGTCGCGAGTGCGTTTGTCGCCATCCTCATCTTGATTAGCGGTTATCGCGTGACGCGCGATGCGATTCACATCCTGATGGAAGGGTCACCGGAACAAATCGATGTCCGGGCGATGCAAGCAGAGATTGCCACAGTCGAAGGGGTGAAAGAGGTACACGATCTGCATGTCTGGTCAATCTCATCAAGTGAGCATGCGGCGACGTGCCATGTGTTGATCGGAGAAGACACGGACGACCAGGCCGTGTTACGTCAAGTGACGGAACGGATTCGAAAATATGGGACGTTCGAGCGCTCGACGGTGCAAGTCGAACGGGAACGACAATGTTGCGAGGAGCGTATCATTTGGTAAGCAAAACGGACACTCATCCGAGTGTCCGTTATTTGCCGTGCACATCAATCACCACAATCTCTGGTGGGTTGAAAATGCGCGGTACGTTGAAACTATAATTGAATCCCCGTCCGATCACGTGGGTGAACGTCTCGTGTTCATAAAGACCGCCTGCATATTTCGGGAAAAACCCTTGGTCAGGGGCGAACAACCCGTTCAATAAATATGGGATTCTCACTTGTCCGCCGTGGGCATGACCGGATAAGACGAGGTCAAAAGGTAAGTCGGCATACGTGTCGACCTCTTCGGCACGGTGAGAGAGGAGTAAGTTGAACGTCGCATCCGGATTCACGTCTTGCATGGTCGTCGCGACGTCAGTTTCCCAACTCCCATAAATATTTTCGTTATATGTTCGTAACGGATCTTCTAATCCACCGATGACGAGATTGACCCCATTGATGGTGATCGGCTCCCATTCGTTCTCGAGAACGGTCACCCCGTGTGAGCGAAATACATTCTTGGCATCATGACGAATGTAGTCAGCGGAGTTGTCAATCTCATGATTCCCGGTTACGAAATACATCGGCGCAATGCCGGCGAGTCCTTCGACGAGTTCGAAAGCTGGTTCAGGAGAACGATAGCGATCGATCAGGTCACCAGGCATGACGATCAGGTCCGGTTTTTGCGCACGGACTTGATCAATTAAAATCGATTGTTTATAGCCGTACGAGGCGCTATGTAGATCAGAAAGGAGCACGATGCGAAGCGATTCATCCGCTGAAAGCTTGTCAGACGGCACGTTGTACGTCTGAACGGTCAGCGCATTATACGTCGCCGTGAACAGCAAAATGCCGAGCGCGACAAACACGAACGTCGATTTACGTTTCTTCATCATGGCTCCCTCCCTTCCCTCATTGTGCTTTTATCTTACCCCGACACGCTAGGGGAAGCAAAAAAATCCCGCTCCTACGAGCGGGATGGATGATTATGCTGCTTTGGCTGTCAATTTCACATCGACATTGCCGCGCGTCGCTTTTGAATAAGGGCACACTTGGTGTGCTTCTTCAACGAGGCGTTCTGCTGTCGCTTGGTCGACACCTTTGATTTCGACTTCAAGCTCGACTGAAATGAAGAACCCTTCATCGTTTTGGTTCAATGTGACATGACCTGTGACGCTCGATCCGTCCGTCTTCACACGTTCTTTCCCGATGATGAGGTTGAGGGCACTACCGAAGCAAGCCGCATATCCCGCTGCGAAAAGTTGTTCCGGATTTGTCGCACCGTCGACGTGTTTCGCGCCTGGCATTGAGACGTCCATGTCGATGACGCCGTCTGTTGATTTCACATGACCTTCGCGGCCACCGATTGCAGTTGCTGATGCTGTGAATAGTGATTTCATGATTCAATTCCTCCATTTCGTTTTAAACAATTAAGTTGTGCACAATTTAAATTATAGAGCAGTCAAAAAGTTTCGCAAGTGATATGCTTGGCTAAAGAAGAGTACGGAGGATTACGTATGGAACAAACATTAAAACTTGAACACCAAATATGCTTTCAATTGTATACCGCTTCAAAAGAGCTTACCCGTTTATATCGCCCAATTTTAGAACCGCTAAACCTGACATATAGTCAGTATCTGGTCATGCTCGTCTTATGGGAAGAGGATGGCATCGATTTGCGTCAGCTCGGAATGAGGCTGACACTCGACTCGGGCACATTGTCCCCGCTCGTGAAACGATTGATTCAAATCGGGTATGTCGAAAAGAGTAGGGCGACAGACGACGAGCGAAAAGTCGTCGTTCGTTTGACCGATCGTGGTAGCGCGTTGCGTGAGCAGGCAGCCGATGTGCCGTTACAAGTCAGTGGTATGCTAAATATAGACGAAGCGACATATGTCGCATACATGGGGATGCTCACCGATATCAAGGAGAGACTTCACGATTTCGGGGAGCGTCAGCGCGAGCAGTAAGGAAGGAGGAGCCATGTTTCGAAAATTGATCATCCTCTTGATGGGGATTGGATTGTATATGGCTTGGCAATATGAGATGCCGAACGTCTCTGCCCCGACGAGCATTCAAGTGGAGTCTGAGGTGGCGACGGAACGTGCGACGGATGCACCGAAGTTTACGAGCCAATATGCCGGGCATGATTGGTACCTTGTCGAACGTGGCGGAGATCGCGGTCTTGAACTCATTGACGAGGACGGCGCCAAAAAAGGATTTTATCAGTTCGAGACAGGAAGCACGTATCGCGGTCTCGTGCTCGATGAGACGACACGTGACCAAGTCGAGGAAATCGGCTTTGAGAAAGTGACGTCTTACAACAAAGGATTAAATCGCTACCTGATCCCGGACGATCCATCCTTTTCGGTGTTTGCGATTGATGGACAATATGTCACGCTCTTCTTCGACCAACATGACGACGACCGTTTGAAAGGGGTCTTGTCGGTTGATCGCCGTGTGGAAGAGGCGAGTGACGGTTACTACGGTGACATTTCCACGGAAGGGACCGTCGCGAACGAACAGTTGATGCGAATCTTGATGAACTGGGACCGTGAAAAATATGACTTGAGTGCGCTCGCCGATTATGAGCCACTCTATCCGGTCGTTCGGGCGCACAGTCAGAACATGGCGGAGAACGACTTCTTCAGTCATACGGACCCGGAAGGACGCGACCCGTTCGACCGGATGGATGAAGCGGGACTGTCATACTCGATGGCCGGAGAGAATTTGGCCATGGGGCAGATGAGCGTGTTCCATGCGCATTGGGGGCTGATGAATTCGAAGGGGCACCGTGAGAACATCATGCAACCTCGATTCAGTCATGCTGCCGTCGGACTCGCCTACAACGATGAGAACAGTCCGTTCTATACGATTAACTTTATTACCCCTAGATAAAAGGATGACTCCTTCTCGGAGCCATCCTTTTTGAGTTAGATGAGCTTTTTAACCGCATCCTCAATCTCGGCCGGTGTCGTCTGTGGCGAGAAGCGTTCGACGACGTTCCCGTCACGGTCGACTAAGAACTTCGTGAAGTTCCATTTGATCGCTTTCGAGCCGAGTAGTCCCGGTGCTTCTTTTGAGAGATACGTAAAGAGTGGGTGCGCGTCTTTTCCGTTCACATCGACTTTCGCAAACATCGGGAACGATACGCCATAGTTAAGCTGACAGAACTCCTGGATCTCTTCGTTTGAGCCCGGGTCTTGATGTCCGAACTGGTTGCATGGGAAACCAAGAATCTGGAGGCCTTGTCCTTTGTACGAGTTGTATAGCGACTCGAGACCTTCGAGCTGTGGCGTGAATCCACACTTACTTGCCGTATTGACGATGAGTAAGACGTCTCCCTTATATGTAGCTAACGGTTGTAGCTGTCCTTTCATGTCCAATGCTTCAAAATCATAAATCATGTCTATTCCCCCTTTTTCTTTAGTATACCAAGAGAGTAACGAGGTCACGACTTTGAACGCGTTGCGTGCAATCAAATTGTTATGAAATCATGATGTCGCTGTTACATATTTCGTGATGTACAATCCGTATAATGAAACTCGTTGTAGAAAGGAACGGTGTTATGCGACTTTTAAAAAATGAATTTATATGGATCGCGCTCATTTTGATTGGATTATTCTTCTCGAGTGCGACACCTTACTCAGACCAATCGATTGTTTCGCCACTCGAGCGATTCGATTGGAGCTGGATCGAACCGACGTTAGCAAACGTCGAGTTTGACTATGCAGGCAAAGAAGTGTCGCTCGACACGTTAGGGACAGTTGGGCTCATCGAGTTCTTGATGCGGAAAACGGCGCATTTCGTCACATTCTTCGCTCTCGGTGCTTTGTTCGTCAAGGCGATTTCGAGAACGAACCTTCATGCCGGGCTGATCCTATTGTTCGCTTGGACGCTTGCCAATACGGTCGCCATTTTTGATGAGTATCATCAGAGTTTGACACCAGAGCGGACGCCGTTACTGCAAGATGTCCTATTGGATAGCAGTGGGGCGATTGCAGGAGTCGTGCTGATTGGTGGCTTCTTATTACTTCGTTCAAAACGAAAACGAGGGAAACGAGCTGGGTATGTCGCATTAAGGTAGTAAAAAAATGATATAGGTTGTTATGTGAAAAGCGCTTTCTTAAAGTGCTTTTCTTATTTAAAAAACTATTTTGTGACAACGAACCAAATAAAATATTGTCTATACCCACGTTTTTTAAGGGATAAAACCTAAATTAGGTCAATGTCATACGAATGAAATATAAGTGTAAAATAACTTTTGGTTTAGATTGCTATAATGAGTCACAGAGCGAATGAAATTTCGCAACTCGTCTTATAGAAAATACTTGAACGACTATAGATAAAAAATACACAGGAATCAGCGGAGGGAAGCACATTGGGTAACTTGAAGAAATTTGCAGCCACAGTCACTCTAGGCGCACTCTTGATCGGCGGAACGTCACCGACTTATGCAGCCTCACTTACAGAGAAGCAGAAGAAAGTACAAGAACAACGACAAAAGAATAGCAGCGAGCAGTCGAAAGCAAACTCTTCGATTCAATCACGTGAGCAAGCCATCAGCAAAGAGCAACAAGAAATCAACAAGTTAGATGCTGAACTCCAAGACGTCATCAACGATGTCGCTCAGAAAAAAGCTGAGATCCGTGCAACTGAAGAAAAAATTCAAAAGCTTCAAGAGCAAATCAAAAAATACGAAGCAAAAATGAAAGCACAAGAGGAACTCATGAAAGACCGTATGGCGACGATGCAAAAGAACGGTGGCTCGTCAGTCAACTGGGCTGAGTTCATCTTTGGTTCAAAAGACTTCGGTGACTTGATCACGCGTATGATCACAGCTGGTACGATACAAGAGAACGACCAACAGATCTTCGAAGAATATGAAGCAACGAAAGAAAAACTTGCAAAAGCGCAAGCTGAATTAAAAGCAGAACGCGATTCACTCGTGAAGCAAAAAGAAGAACTTGAAAAACGCCAAAAAGAGCTCGATCAAAAAATGAAAGAGCGCGCAGCGAAAATCAAGAAACTCGAAGCTGAAAAAGTGAAATTCGAATCAAAACTCATGAGCCTACAAGAGATGGAAGATACGCTCAAAGCTCAAGAGAAAGCGATTCAAGCAGAAATCGAAGCACAACGTCGTGCTGAAGAAGAAGCACGTCGCGCAGCGGCAGAAGCAGCAGCTGCTAAGAAGCAACAAAGTGCAAGCTCAAGCAACAGTGGTTCTAGCGCTTCAGTGTCAACACCTGTAGCATCAGCACCAGCGAGCGGCGGGATGTTCCAACGTCCGGCAAGCGGTCGCCTCACACAAGGATGGGGACCAGCGAGCGGCGTAAACGGCTACACATTCCACAACGGTCTTGATATCGCTGCAGGAGTTGGTACGCCAATCTATGCAGCAGCTACTGGTACAGTCACACGAGCTGGATGGGGTGGCGCATACGGAAACCACGTCATGATCACACACGTCATCAACGGACAAGTGTGGACGACAGTATACGCACACATGAGCTCGGTCTCAGTTAAAGCAGGTCAACGCGTGTCACAAGGTCAAAACCTTGGCGGCATGGGTAGCACAGGGAACTCGACAGGTTCACACCTTCACTTCGAGATTCACCGTGGCGGTTACTCATGGTCATCATCAAGCGCTGGTGGCACAGTCAACCCAGCATCATTCTTCTAATCAACACAAAGATAGTGATCGACGAACGCGTCGATCACTTTTTTGTTGCCTGATACACGATAAACGTCAGGAGTGCGGCACCGATGACACTGAGCCATAGCGTATCGATGTTCGGGTCATCAAGGACGCTCTGTCCACCGACGATTAACATATAAAGAAGGAGTGCCACGCCAAGTGCACGTAAAACAATTCGGAATCTAGCCATGAAAAATCGCCTCCACCTAATAGTATAGGGGAGGCGATTCGTTTCATCTAGCGAGTCGGACCCAGGCAGAGTCCATGATCTGTTCATACCCGACTTCTTGATAGATTTTGTTTGAGGTCGGGTTCGTCAAGTCCGTATAGAGGACACAGAACGATTTCGTCTCGAGTAACTGGCGGCTAAGGTCTGCAACGAGACTTCGCGCGTAACCTCTTCCACGTGCGTCAGGTGACGTATAGACGAACGAGACGGTGATGCCGTTCTCGGTCGGACGTGAGCGTTTCGCACACGAGACAAGCTGTCCATCGACTTCCCAGAACACGGCGTCATCATTCTTGAGCATCGTGTCGATTGCTTTCGTCACTTTTTCAGGAGGTGAAGAGCGAAGTCCCGACTCGGCTTCAAAGGCGCTATACCAGGATTCGAGTTGTGCTTGATCGGCTGTTGTCGCTTTTCGCATGTGACCGTTCGCCATCTCGATGTCTTCCACCTCGTCGAGTCGATAAAGACCTTGTGACATGAACATCTCACTCGTCCCAGATGTGATTTCTTGCCACGCTTTCCCGAACCGTTCGGCTTGCTTACGTTCTGAGACCACCTCGATGAACGAGATCTCGTTTTCGAGAAGGTGCGGGATGATGAAGGCAGGGAGTTCTTCCTCTTGTTCCGTGTCCACGACAATGTAATGGAGCGGATGGGGCGGTGTCACTTGAAGGATGGCGAGGAGTTCACCATTCTCTTCGACGGTGAATTGATGAAACGTCTCATAGACGCCTTGAATCACGTTATTCAATACGCCGATCATTAAGCTGTTCTTGGCTTCTTCTTTTAACAATGCGTCCATGACGCGGTCAGCGAAGTGATTCGGGTCTTTCCATTCAATCCATTCCATATGTATCTCTCCTATTCGATGTAGACAAAAACGGACAAACCTGATGGCTTGCCCGTTTATGCGTTGTACGTTATGCGATATCTTCTTGCTTCGACGCTGTGTTGTCGAGAAGTTTCGTGTTGTGTTTGAAGTAGTGGATAATTTTTGCGATGGCACCGTCGCCTGTGACGTTTGTAGCTGTCCCGAAGCTATCTTGCGCCAAGTAGAGTGCTATGACCAAGCTTTGCATCGTCGCGTCGAACCCGAGGATCGAGCCGAACAATCCGAGAGATGCCATAACGGCTCCACCTGGAACACCAGGTGCTGCAATCATCGTCACACCGAGTGCGAGGATGAATGGAAGGACGATCGCGTATGACATCGGCATGCCGTTCAAGTACATGAGCGCGACACCGACCGACGTGAGTGTAATCGTCGAGCCTGACAAGTGGATTGTTGCCGAGAGCGGGATGACGAAGTTCGCGACACCCTCATCCGTATTGTTCAACTTCGCTTGGCGAAGCGTGACTGGAATTGTCGCAGCCGATGATTGCGTCCCGATGGCTGTGAAGTAAGCCGGCATCATCGTCTTGAGCAACTTGAACGGATTCTCTTTGTTGAGACCACCTGCGATTGAATATTGAATCATAAGCATCGTCAAATGAAGAACGATGATTGTGACGAAGACGAGCGAGAACACCGAGAGGATCTCAGCGACCTGACCAGCGTACGTCATGTTCATGAAAATTCCGGCGATGTGGAATGGGAGTAATGGAATAATGACTTTACTGATTAAGAGCTCGATGATATCGCGGAAATCCATGGCGAGGTCGAGTGACCGTTTGCTTTCGATTGCGGCAATCCCGATCCCGATGACGAAAGCTAAAATGAGTGCGGTCATGACACCGAATACCGGTGGAATCTCAAATTCCATGAACCCTTTCAATAAGGCTTCTTCTGGGTTTTCGGCTCCTTCCGTCGACCGTGACAAAATTTGCGGGAACAAGTTGCTCGTCGCAAAGTATGCGAGCGTCCCTGCGACAACTGTTGAAGCGTAAGCGATGAGTGCTGTGAGTCCGACTAACTTTCCTGCTCCTTTACCAAGTTCCCCGATTCCTGGGATGATGAAAGCAAGAATGATCAGTGGGATGGCGAAGCCTAAGAACTGCCCGAAGACCGTGTTGAACGTCACGAACGTCCGAACGATCCAGTTCTGACTTTCTGGTACGATGCTCCCGAGCAGAATCCCGAAAGCGATCGCGATGATGATGCGACCTAAGAGGCCAATGCGTAATTTCAAATCAATCACCCTTTCTGTTTGTTTGAATAGTTGATATTTTCGCACATTTTACGAAATGATGCCACCATCTCTTTTAATTTTTCTAAAGAAAGACGTTTGACAACTTCATAGAAGGGTAATAGAAAATGTTGTACATATCAAGGGAAGGGGCTTCTCCTTTTCCTAATATAAAAACGATGTTATGATTAATGCTGACAGACGTAAAGGAGGGGTGCGCGTGCAGTTACAACGAACAACGATTCACATTGCGGGTCAAGACTATACGATCGTGAGCGAAGAACCCGCTGATCATGTGAGGGAAGTAGGCTTTTTGGTCGACAGTAAGATCCGCGAGATTCGTGAACAATCCCCTCATTTAGATGCTCGTCAGGCGGCGGTCTTGGCTGCGATTCAAATCGCGAGCGACCACGTCAAAACTAAACGAAATATGGGAGAATAAATCAATCCATGGTTACGCTACTTATACTGTTTTTCTTGTTTATTGGAATCGTCAACGGCTTCCGTCGTGGCGCGATTCTACAGCTCGGCCATTGGGTCGCGCTCATCATTAGTTTTCTCGTCGCCAACACGTACTATAAAGATTTAGCCGAAGCGTTCAAGCTCTGGATCCCGTATCCGTCTCAGCTTGATGGAACGCTCCCTGGCGGCGTATTGGACCTCAACTCGCTTTCAGGGATTGAGATGACGTTTTATAACGTCTTTTGGTTCGTCGTCTTGTTCCTCATCACGAAACTTGTCTTGCATCTCATCTTGGCGATGCTCGACTTCTTGACAGACTTGCCGATCTTGCGCCAATTAAAAGGGTTGATCGGAGCAGTCCTCGGATTCTTCGAGGCATATGTCATCACATTCTTCATCCTTTGGGTGATTGCGTTCGTGCCGATGGCAGGCGTTCAAAATGCCGTCGACAATTCGTCGCTTGCGACATTTATCATTCAAGACACGCCATATCTATCAGATTGGTTTTCAAATAAGATGTTGTGACACGACAGGCCGGAATGCAAGCTAGTGCTTGTATCTCGGTCTTTTCTGTGTGAAGAGGGGGAAGCATATGAATAAAGTAGAAGCGATGATGTTGCTCGAGAAGATCGCGCAATATATGGAGATCAAAGGGGAAAACCCGTTTAAAATCAATGCGTTCCGTAAGGCCGCAACGGCTCTAGAGAATACGGACCTTGAACTCGAGGACATCGACGATTTGACGTCCATCTCAGGGATTGGCAAAGGAACGGCGGCCGTCCTTGAAGAGTATCGGGATACAGGTCGCAGCGAAGTGCTCGAGGCGCTTCAGGAAGAGATCCCGTTCGGCTTGATGAAGCTTTTGAAAATTCAAGGACTCGGCGGGAAGAAACTCGCCAAACTCCGTGAAGTCGGGGTCGTCGACTTAGAGTCCCTCATCCGTGTGCTTGAAGACGGGACGGCGGCATCGCTCCCGGGATTCGGAGCGAAAAGTGTCGAGAAGCTACTCGCCGCAGCGAAGAACCTCGAGTCGCGTCCGGAACGATTGGCCTATGCGGTCATGCGACCGATTGTCGAAGAAATCAACGACGTATTGGAGAAAGAAGAGCTCGTCTTACGTCATTCGGTCGGGGGAAGCTTCCGCCGGGCAGAGGAGACATGTAAAGACCTCGACTTTATCATTGCGACCGAGGAACCGGTCGCGCTTCGAGAGAAGTTGCTCGCCTTGCCGTTCATCAATGAAGTAATCGCGGCAGGGGAGACGAAAGTATCGCTCGTCCTCGAACGTGAGGAAATGGTGTCGGTCGACTTCCGTATGGTCGAACCGGGCGCATTCGCCGCGACGCTTCATCATTTCACAGGCTCAAAAGACCACAACGTCCGCATGCGCCAACTCGCGAAAGCAAAAGGAGAGTCGATTTCGGAGTACGGAGTCGAAACGGCAGACGGGCTGTGGCAACCGGAAACGGAAGAAGAACTGTTCGAACGGTACGGTCTCCCCTTCATCCCACCTGAACTTCGGGAAGGACACGCCGAGTTCGAGCACGACTTATCAAAACTGGTCACACTCAAGGACATCAAGGCAGACGCGCATATGCACACGGTCTGGTCGGACGGGAAGTTGACCGTCGATGAGATCGTCGTGGCGATGAAAGGGCGCGGCTATGAGTGGATGGCCATCACCGACCACGGGAAGTATTTGACGTTCGTCAACGGTTTGACCGAAGAACGACTCGAGGCACAAGGTGAGGAGATCCGCGAAGCTGCAAAGACACATGAGATGAACGTGTTGCGTGGCGTCGAGATGGATATCCGTCCTGATGGAACGCTCGACTATGAACCAGAATTTTTAGAGACGCTCGACTATGTCGTCGCCTCCATCCATTCGAAGATGGACCAATCCGTCGACGAAATCATGGCACGTCTCGAGAACGCCTGCCGTTCCCCATACGTCAACGTGATCGCGCATCCGACGGGACGACTCATCGGTCGCCGGGACGGTTATCCGATTGACGAGGACAAGTTGATTGCGCTTGCAAAAGAGACGGGGACAGCGCTCGAATTGAACGCGAACCCGAACCGCCTCGATTTGACGGCATCGACGCTGAAGAAGGCGAAGGCGGCGGGCGTCAAAGTAATGATCAACACCGACACACACCACCCAGACATGATGGAAGATATGGCACTCGGCGTGTTACACGCTCGGAAAGCCTATCTCGAACCATCGGATATTATCAACTGCTTCTCGTTTGAAGACGCCAAGGCGTTCTTCGCGGCGAAGCGATAGAAAGGAACATGCTAGATGGACCACGCGTTACGCGTATTAGAATATGAAAAATTGCGCCAACAGCTTGCCAGCCACGCGTCGAGCTCGCTCGGGAAAGATTTGGCGCTCAAGATGCAACCCGACTACTCGTACGACCGGGTACTCTCGAATTTGAACGTGACGAAAGAGGCGACCGAGGTCGTGCGTCTCCGTGACCGTCTGCCGCTCGGTGGGCTCACAGACGTCCGCGCGGAAGTGAAGCGGGCTGCCATCGGCTCGGTCCTCTCGACGAGCGAACTGCTTGCCGTCGCCGCCGTCATGTATGGCGGGCGTCAAGTGAAGAACTTCTTCGAGAAGCTGCACGAGGACAACGAAGAGATTCGGATCCCGCGTCTTGATGAGTATGCGGACAAGTTGACGAAGCTCATCGAGGTCGAGCAGTCGATTCGTCATGCGATCGATGACCAGGGGACGGTCCAAGACTCAGCGAGCTCACAACTTCGAGGACTTCGGACACAGCTCCGAAGCTTTGAAGGTAGTGTCCGTTCACGAATCGACAACATCCTCCGCAACAACGCGAAGATGCTTTCAGACGCCATCGTCACGATTCGAAACGACCGCTATGTCGTGCCGGTCAAACAAGAGTACCGTCAAGCGTTCGGCGGGATTGTCCATGACCAGTCGGCTTCTGGTCAGACGCTCTTCATCGAGCCGCAAGCCATCGTCTCCATCAATAACGAGATTCAAGAAGTTCGCTTGAAGGAACGCGCTGAGATTGATCGAATTTTGAGTGCGCTCTCGAACGAAGTCGGTGGGGTTCATGATGCGATCATGACGAACCTCGACGTATTGGCCGAACTCGACTTTATCTTTGCGAAAGTCGCTTACGGACAAGAGATGAAAGCGACCGAGCCGAAGTTGAACGACAACCGGGAGATTAAGTTGAAACAAGCACGTCACCCGTTCATCCCGAAAGATGAGGTCGTGCCGATCACGGTCGAGCTCGGGGAAGACTATACGTCACTCGTCATCACCGGACCGAACACCGGCGGGAAGACGGTCACATTGAAGACGATTGGACTCCTCCAGTTGATGGTGCAGTCAGGTCTCTACGTGCCGGCAGAATTCGGGACAGAGCTTTCTGTGTTTGACGCCGTCTATGCCGATATCGGCGATGAGCAATCGATTGAACAGAGTCTCTCGACGTTCAGCTCGCACATGACGAACATCGTCGGCATGCTCGACAAGATCGACTTCATGTCACTCGTCCTCTTTGATGAGCTTGGTGCCGGGACGGACCCGCAAGAAGGGGCTGCCCTCGCCATCGCGATTCTCGATGAAGTGAAACGTCGCGGGGCACGTGTCGCGGCGACGACGCACTACTCGGAACTGAAGGCATACGCCTATAATCGTGAGGGTGTCATGAACGCCTCGATGGAGTTTGATATTGAATCGCTCAGCCCGACGTACCGCCTCTTGATTGGTGTGCCGGGTCGCTCGAACGCTTTCGAGATCAGCCGTCGCCTCGGACTGTCCGAGCAAGTCATCGACAAGGCACGTAGCCACGTTGGTAGTGACGCCGAGTCGGTCGAATCAATGATCAACGAGCTCGAAGCGGCGAAACAACGCGCCGAACAGCTTGAGCAAGAACTCCTCGTCAAACGCCATGACTTCGAAGAAGAACAGGCAGCGTTTGAAGCGAAGATGACCGAATTCGAACGCGAACGCGACAACTTGTACAGCGCGGCCGAGGCAAAAGCCGAGAAGGCCGTCGAACAGGCGAAGCGTCAGGCGAACGAAGTCATCGACCGCTTGAAGAAGCTTCGGGAGCAGGGCATCGTCAAAGAGCACGAGATTATCGCGGCGAAGAAAGAGCTCGAGTCGGCCAAACCGACGCTTCAAGATAAAAAGATCCAAAAAGTGAAACAAAAAGCCCAACAGAAACGTACGTTCAGTAAAGGCGAAGAAGTGAAAGTGACGACGTTCAACCAAAAAGGCTACATCGTGAAACAAATCAACGACAACGAGTACAACGTCCAAGTCGGCATCATGAAAGTGAACGTCAAAGCGGACGACCTTCAGAAGATCGGTCCATCGAAAGAGAAGCCGCTTCAATCGAAAGGGAGCTCGCTCAAACGTCAGAGTTCGACGAAGTCCGAGCTCGACCTCCGCGGCGTCCGTGTCGAGGAGGGTCTCATGCGTCTAGATAAGTATATCGATGAAGCACTCGTGTCAGGCTATGACAACGTCCGCATCATCCATGGTTTAGGTACAGGAGCGATGCGTCAGGCGACACAAGAATTTTTAAAAGGACATCGTCACGTGAAGAGTCAACGCCCAGGAGGAATGGGTGAAGGTGGACTCGGTGTCACGGTCGTCGAACTGAAGTAAGGGGAGTCGGGGAATGGGTACGATTACGTTTGCCGTCATGCTGGAATCGTTCGGCCTCTATTCGATGGCAGGACTGATGATTATCGTCGGCCTTGCCATCTTCGAGGTGACGACGCCATACAGCAATTGGCGCGAGATTCAAAAAGGAAATATCGCCGTCGCTTTGGCGACAGGTGGGAAGATTGTCGGTCTCGCCAACATCTTCCGTGTGGTCGAGAGCTATCATGATAGCACGATCGACATTTTCGTCGGTGGAGGATTCGGCTTCATCTTGCTCCTCGCGACATACTGGTTGTTTGAATTTTTGACACCGACGCTGAAAGTGAACGAAGAGATTCAAAAAGGAAATATCGCCGTCGGGTTGTTGGCTTTCTTGCTGTCGATCGGGGTCTCCCTCGTCGTCGGCGCGGCATTGGTGAGGTGAAGACATGGTATACGAACGATTGGCAAAAATCTTGTTCATCGGGGCCGGGCTGTTCTTAGTGGCAGCGGCGCTGTGGTATATCTTTTATTGAGGAGAAAGGCGATGTCGTGAGGCATCGCTTTTTGATGAGGGGGCGAATGAATGATTGATCTATACAATCTCATGACGGCAACGGATTACGTACTCGACACGGAATCCTTTCAAATGAAGAATGAGGCGTATTATCCTCTAGAGTGGACGTTCTTTGGAGCTTCGGACCCGACGATGCTTCTCACATGGGACGCTGAGCGCGATCGTATCCGGATTCGGTTCGAACAGTATGCGCTCTTTCTTGGAACACTTGAAGAGCACGGTCTGAAGGAAGAAGGATTATGGAACGACCACCCAATCGTGAAGCTGAAGACTTCTCGTTTCATGTCATACGTACATGAAGGAATGGGAACAAATCGAGTGAACAGCGAGCGGGGGACGCTCTCTCATTATGTCATCCGTACAATCGAGCAGGAGTTTCACGTACTGGCGTATGAAGACCCGACCGTAGAAGATTTAGGGAAAGTTGGGGACACGGGGGTTATTGTGACGGAAGTGTTGGATCAGTTAGAGGAATAGGGAATGTAAGTACGTGAGGAGGAGAGAACATGAAATCATTCGAAATCGAATTTCATTTGATCAATGAAGAAGTACTGACGTATATGCTTGAAGCTGACACACGATATGAGGCATTAGAGTCAATTTTTCAGGCGTTTCGACATGCGAGTGATGGATTCGTGCAATTTGATGACGAGTTGATTGTGATGTTGGATCATGTGGCGTATGTGAAGGCGTTTGAGGTGGATTGAAGTAAACTATTGAAAAAGCAGACAAGCGTATTAAATATACGTCTGTCTGCTTTATATTATGAAAACGAACACACACAAGGAATCGTGTCATCTTTTTCAGCAAGATAAGCATCAACTCCATCTCGCTCCATCATTTCGCGATATTCACGTAATGTAAATGGTCCACCATTCCGTTTGAGAATAGATACGTCCTTTTGGAATTTCTCACGGAATCGTTCTTCCATAGCTTCTTGCTCTGCATATTGATCTGGCCATACTTTATAGAGAAGAGCATAGTGACCTAATCCACCACGTACACAGCGACCTCCACAGTTTGCATGTGAAAAGCCAAGGTCGTACATTCGAGGTAGTTTAATGCCCCATTCGTTTTGGATAATTGTCTTAGCGTCCATATCCTCTTTAAAGATTTCAATCATTGGGAACCGAGTTTCGATTGGTTCGATTGGATTGTGTTCATAAAAGTTTTGGAGATTAATTGCTCGATGCTGCTCGTGCGGACCGATACCAAAGTACAAGATTGGCTCCAAATTGTGAATATCTCGTAATTCTTCTAAGAAGATCATAGTCTGTCTGACTTTTAATTCTTCTGAACATTTTGCCATACGTGAATTTCCGAGAAAACGCATATCAAAAAATACTTCTTCAGGGGTTCTACCGTCGATACTTGTAGTGATGTCTAGTCCGATATAATCCGCAACTTCTTCCATGAAACGATAATTGTCCATGTCTTCCCATAGTGTATCAGTAAAGAAAAGAATCGAATTTTCTTTACCGTATTTTTGCACAATATGATAAGCGACATATGCTGAAGAAGCACCACCACTAAACATTGCAACATGAACAGGTTTTCGACCATGTTCTGCTGCGCTATAGTCTTTATTGTTTAGTTCCCCGAGCGCAAGGCGGCTCGTGGTTTTTTGTGTTTTAACATTATTCATATTCATTTAGAACACCTCATATCCTTATCATCTTCATATTATTACAGTAACGGAATGCAAATATACAAGAAACAAAAATGCTTACTTCTGAAACATATATTATAGGATAAGTAGCTTTTAACCATATCCAAAAAATAACCTGGTAAAGTTTTTTCCTTTCCAACCCCTTTTATTTACCATACATTAATATTACAATAATAGGAAGAAACGAAAATGTGAAACTTTATTATATTTTTTGAATGGATAGTTTTGAAAGGATGATAAGTATGGACAATAATCATGTATGGAACCACCTAGTTTCAGTAGCTGAAAGTGAAATTACATTTACTTTAAGTGATGTAAAACGAATGATTGAATTTAATCCGACTGAACAAATTTTTTATATGCAATCATTGTTCCTCCCACTTGCATACAATTGGATGATGGATTTAGGAAGTTTCTACAAATATTCTTTATTACCAAAGTCATATTTTGAGGCTCACTCTATTCAATATGGGTGGAAAGCATTAAAAACAAACTATAATTTATCTATGAAAAATTATAAAGAAGGAATTCGTTTTTTAGAAATTTGCGATATTGCGACAAAGCGTGATCTCAAGACAAAAGAAGCAAATGAAGCTTTGGGAATTTTATTAGAATTAGGTCAGTCATGGATTGCAGATTTTGAGAAAACGATAATTAATAACGAACCAAACTCTAATATCAAGAATGTGCATGAGAATTCATCATCAAAAAAATTAACACTGACAGATGATCTTACTAACATTGGACAAGCGGTTGAGCCAATGATTGAGCCGAAATATGTTGAACCAATTGAACCGAAAAGTGAGGAATCGGTGTCTCAAAATAGCAATCTAGAACAGGAGAGTGCTTCAAATATGAATCAGGAATTAGTTCAAGATACTGAAAAACTTGGAGAAATGAACGTGAGGGAACAAATTAATCCTTTTGTTGATTTCATGCATCAATATGACTTAACTACAGCTGACTATTCTAAAATCTTTGACGAGCATACAAAAAAAATTGAGTACAGTATCGATACTAACATTAATCAAAAAATTATTGATGAATTGTCAAATTCTCCACGTTCGATAATTATTACCGGTAATGCTGGTGATGGGAAAACGCGAATTTGTAGAAATGTGTATGATCAATTGGTGGATGAACCGTTTGAGGGTTGGCCAGAATCTGGCATAGAAGAAATTACATATAAAGACTATAAAATTCGGATTATTAAAGATTTATCTGAATTACGAGATGAAGTCATCGTTTCAGAATTAAAGAAAATGCAAGAAACCTTACACGATGCAAACCATAAACTGTACTTCTTAATTGCGGCGAATGAAGGAAAACTCACTCATACATTAATTAAATACCCAGAGTTAAAGGACTTAAAGAATCACGTTGTCCCTCAGTTCATGTCACCAAATAAAGAAATCAAAGAGACAGAACAAGTAAAAGTTTATAACTTACTTTACGCATCATCATCTGTATACGCTGAAAAAATTATTGAAGAGTGGAACAAGGAAGTGAATTGGGACATTTGTGGAACTTGTTCAAGTCGTAATAAATGTATTATCTATGATAATCATAATGCACTTAATAATTCAGTGACTCCTAAACGAATGATGCGTATGTACAAGTCCCTTGATATGAATGGAAAGCATATGACGATGCGTGAGCTTCTTATTCATCTTGCATATACTCAAACGGGAGGTATGACTTGTCGAAACATACATGAAGCCTCAAATAGTGACGCTATAAATGAATTGGCTAAAAAATCATATTATGAAAACTTCTTTGGAAACAATTTAAGACCAGAGATATTCGAGGAAATTAACGGTATCCAAGAATTTAAATCGCTAGATCCAGGCTATATTTCGGATTCTTTAATTGACGACTATATTTTGAATGGTGACCTAAGTAACCAAGATAAAACGAAAGAATCACACTCTAACTTATTTAAAGAAGGTATCGATGTCGAAAATGGAGCTTACTATGAAGAAGTAAAAATGTATCGCTCTAACATTAATGGGGACAACGTAAACGGTGTTGAGCTGATGAATAAATGGTTCCCAAGACTGCGTCGTAAATACTATTTCGAGTATAAAGACAATAAAAAAGTTGAGCAGTTGATTCCATACCGTCACCGCCATGAGTTTATTGGGATTTTGCATAAAGGGAAAATTGAACACAGCACAAAAATAAAACTCGTAGACGGATTGAATACATTTTTCGCAAAACGTATGGTCTATTCTCCATCAAATCAATTATATGTCGCATCAGATAGCCTATTAGTTCATCAAATTATCGGAATAGATCAAATTGATTTTGTTATTCAAGAGAAAAATGAAGATATAGATCAAGCTAGCACACTACTGTATTTGAAAATCAAAGATGTAGAGTTAGAAATTAATTTAGTAACATTCGAATATTTAATGCGACTTAGCAATGGCGGTATGTTGAATGTATTACGTGAACATGTTGAAATTTTGTTAAACAGCTTCAGAAACAGACTTATTCCAATGAAGAAGCAAAATGAAGACATTCTACAAATATTAAAATTTGATTATTCACAAGGTGCATTCGTTTTAGAAACTATTGAGATCAAATCTTCAGATGATATTGAAAATGATGAAATAGATTTAGATGATGACTATTAATAAAACTAATCTTTAGAACAGGAGAGTACTTTATGGAACAAGAAAAAGTCAGTTTTTCAAGTAAAATTGGTGCAGAGATATGGGGACATCGATTTAAAGATGGTCAACGAGGACCAGAATACACACTAGAATTTTTAAACGTTATGGCGGGGACAGGATTCAGTTTGCAACGAAAATATTATAATCGTCGAAAAATGATTGAATTCCGTCAATTTGTTTTCGAAGGAGAGAAAGAAGGATCAAAGGGTCATATCGCTGTTTTTGATAATGAGAAAAAAGATGTAATTCGGGAGAAACTTGGAATTAATGAGAAGCAGCTTGAAGACTTACAAGTATTTTTCAAGAACTTGACGATTCCGCTTACAACACCTATGGGTAAGCCGGTAGATCGTTCTTGGTATGCTCAAATGATGTATCCACTTCATGAATCGCTTCTTTTCACTGAAATTCGAGCGAATAGAGACAAAGGTAAATCGAATAACCCGACATATAGCTACGAAAGAAACTTTTTCGCTAGGGGCGGAGAGTTATATTATTTAATGCTTCATTATGGAACATTAAATAATAAGGAACTTCGAGAAAGTATCGAAGAAAATATGAAAAGTTTGTTATCCAACTCAAGTGGGCTGATTACTGTTGTTAATCAAATAAACGAAGCATTTGCGGAGTATGCCTCAACTGAAGATACTACAGTAAAGAGCGATCAACCTGCACCATTAATTAAAGATATCGAATTGGACGGTTTGATTAGCGGATGGGAAAAGTCTGAATATCCTCTGTTACCATCTACTAACTTAAAGCTTTATCAAGAGTTTGCAGAAGAACTTAATGCACTTTTGACTTTAAAAATAGATGTTTACGAAATGTTTGATATTTTAACTTCTTTAATTACGTTTCAGCTTCATCGATATATGATTTACCAGGCAGAACAAATTGTTCAAGAAAAAACTCATTACTTTATTGATTGCTTTGAAGGTCAAAATAAGTCAATCAAGTTTTTGGCTCAAGATGCGTATCGAATTCATGAAGCGGTTGTCAGTGACGCTTATAAAACATTTGTAGAAAAACGTGTTGCAGAAGTATTTCCTGATGAAATAGCCGAGAAGAAAATTGAAACTTGGTTAAATAGCTTAGATGAAACCAAAAAAACAAAAGTAGACGGTTATTCATCATTCTTTGAAGAACTAAATTTGAAAAATTTACATTCACCGAAGAAGAAAAAATTGATTGAGGCACTTGAAGTGTCAGATAAGAAAAAAGCTAAAAAAATGTTGAAGTTACGCATTACAGAACTTTATATGGAAGATCTATCTAAATCACAATTGCCTATAATGAAAACTTTAGCACGAGATGGTCAATTTATTATCTCTGGAAAGGGTGCTAAGGCTCGTTATGTTCTAAACGATAAGATATTGAGTGCACTAGTATATGCAACCTTAAACGGGGATGGGTCGCTCCCATATGATGATTTTCTAAATAAATTGTACGATAAATTTAATATCATCATTGGGGAGAGTGCGGCGAAAAAATCAGGCCTTTACTCAAAAGAAGGAATCAACTTGTCTCACTTTAGAAATAATGAGAAGAAAATGAGACAAAAGTTAAAACAAAATGGATTATTACAAGAGTATTCTGATGCCACTGCATTAATCCGAAATCCTTATTTCGCTTAATACGGAAATAAACAAAGGAGATTATGAATATGTCAGTAAGTACATCATATAAAGAAACAATCGTTGGGAATTGGATTGCACAGTATATATTGAATTATCTTAAGGACCACAAAAAGAAAAATGCAGAAAAGGTACTCATTAAAATTGAGGGGATTAATGAAGAGTATTTCCCAGCCGTTCTGAATTCGTTATTAGAGGAAGAGGCTCACTTTAAAACTTTTTATAATCCATTGATCCGAACAATTAAGCAAATTGATGGTTTTGATTCATTTGTTTTAAACGAAAATGAGAATGGGGTTTGGTTGAGAAACAATGTAAAGTCTAGTGAAGCTCTCATTCTTCTAATGAACGAGAGAACTCCTGAGGCACAAAGTCTAAAAGACATCGTCTCAATTGATGAAACTCAATTGCTCTCGGACGAAGGGCTAGATAGCTTAGATCAAGCACTTTCTGAGAAAAAGTTCTTAGAATCTCATCAAATTAAAGATTTGATGAGATTGATTGGAGCATATCAACACAAAGGAGAATTAGATTTACAACTCTCTATGTTGATTGCATATTTAGAGGATGTAATCAAAGTAAAAAATTCTTCAGATGAACCTTTTAAAACGATTCTTGGGAAACAACTTCCTCACTTTAGACTTTTTAAAGATGAATTTTTAAAGTTTGAGTCTTTAGAGTCACTTCGAAAACAGCTCAGAAAAAACTTTTTGTTAAGTCATCTTAGAAAAACAATGGTAACGTATCTTGATTCAGAAAAATTATTGAAAAATGTAGAGAACTTTATGTTGAATGAAGAGAAGACAAATTACTCCAGTGAATTATGGGAGAGCTTTGACGATGAAGTTCATTTTCTGGAGAAGGCTATGCAATTTATTGAACGAAAGAACAATGACTTTCTTTCGATGGTTTCTTACACAGACGCAGAGCGTATATTTGGGTTTAAAGTTTCAAATACCCTGAAAGATAAATTAAATAATGCTCGAGATATTTTAATTGATAAGTATAACAATGCTATTGATAGTGCAAAAACAATCGAAGAAGAAAATCAATTGAAACAACAAAAAATTGATGCGGAAAATCGATTTGATCGTGGAGTTGAAGCTGTAAATTCAAAAGCTGACATCGATGCTATTCGAGATTTTAGAGAAGAATATGAACAAGAATTGGAACAAGAAGGAATTTTGAAAAAGGTCGTAAATATCGAAAATAAGTTAGAGAATCCTTCAGAATATATTGATATGTTTGAAGCTATATTAGCTGAGAGTTTAGTAATGCTCGAGGATGTTGATCATGAGCAGTTTGAAGGGAATTTGTCTTTTGAAATTTCTGTTGATGAAAATCAAGAACTTTCAGAGAAACAAGCAATTTTCTTTAATTTTCATCTAAAGTCTTTATCGATGCTTTCATCAAATATGATTGTGTTATCACATTTAAAAGGCTCGGAAGAGATTTCAAAAGAAGTTGAATCGTTACCAGTAAGACTCCGACTCCTTCGGAATGAAGAACCAATTGCTAAGACTGATTTTAAAGTGGATGCAGGAGAAGCGATAAGTGGAAATAGTTTTACAAATTTTATCAATCAAATTCAACATGGTTATTTACAGTACATTGAAATTAAACGAGGTACTCCTACTGAAGGGGACTTTAAAAAATATTTAAATGAACAAAAAACTTATACATCTTTGACCGATAAGCGATTATTAAACCCTATCGAACAGTTTGATCAATTTAATCAAGAATATACTAAGATACTTCAAGCTGTTTTGAATGAAGAACGAGGTATTACGGCAGATGATTTAAAAAATGTTGCAACACTGACAGAAAATTTCTTGAAGTGTTCTGAAACAGATGTTGATGGAGTCCGCAAAATCTATTCGTTACTTAATGAGATGGGAACAATCAACATCGTTGAAACAAAAAATAGTAAACAGTCTGAAGTGGAACGAAAAGTAGTATCAATCTTTAATCCAATTCGTTTCATTGCATATGGCTATAAATTAGTACATTTCGGCAAATTGATTGAAGATTTATCTGACACTTCGACTGGACGAAATAAAGTTCAAGATGTAGAAGACCTTAAACAATACAAAGAATTCTTAAGAGGATCGTTTGCTAACCTGGCGCCTTCTTATTATGTTTCACAAGCAGGTAATCATTTGTTTGCGCAGGATGAGTTCTATGGGCAGGGTACTTATCTTGAAGGTGGCGAAATTGAGAGTGTTGCATCTCAAGCTACTTCATTTGCAAAAGAGATTGAAAAAGTCGCACATGATTATGTACGCGTTTATCCATATACTGCTGATTGTTTAGACATTTTATTTCTGTATGTAACAAACTTAGAATTTGTTAAAAAGAGTATCGAACAAATTCTAAAAAAAGATAATGTAAGAAAATTAAATGTTACGATTCATAGCCCAGCTAGGGCTGCAATGCTTTATGATGAAATCAATCAATGGATTCAATCTCAAGAAGATTACGTAAACGCAGTAGATGCATTTGGTGAGTTCCCTAGACTTGAAATAAATGTTCTACCGTTCAGTGACTCAAAAACTCTAGAAGAAAAGTTAGATTCACTGATGCTTGATTTTGATTTAGCTGTCTTTATCGATTATTTTGGACAACAAGATAATTTAAAAATCCCACATCAGTTTTATTCAGAACCATACAAAGAGTGCGGATTAGAAGATAAGCAATGGACCTTCTATGAAAACCGTGAATTCAAATCAATTAAAGAAGGTACACGTCTACTAAACTATGCTTCTCCAACTCAGCCTAAAGTCATGCAACAATTTTATAATATGCAAGCCATTCTAAATGACGGCATAATTATTGAAGCTGAAAAAATTGGATTACTTAAAGGGAAATTATCTGTAACACGAACAGAAACAAATACATTGTATAAATTGGCACATGAAAAATTCAATTGGGTTATCACATATGATAAATTTATGGACCCACTATTGATGAAACAAGTAGCAGAAGGTTCTAACATTATTCGATACCACGTGAATCGATCAGGTAAAGAAGAAATCAAAGTGCTTGTTTCTTCTTCGGATTCAATTCGAAGATCATCTGAAAAAGAAGTCGAGACAAATTATTATAGAACTAGACTTCATAGTCGTCTTAAAGACCAATTGAAAGTCACTACTTTAGACGAGCAAAAAGTAGATGAGTCTCTAAAAATTGTAAAAGACTTATCTGGAAGCTTAGTACTTCGTGCTTTAGGTCCTGGGAAATTTGTAAACGAGTTCTTATCAGTATATCTGACAGTTGTTCAAAATAATGAAAATCAGAATGACGTAGTACTATGGGATATGTGTGATGAGTTAGAATGGTTTAGAACACGTCAAAAGAGACCGGATCTTTTAAAAACAACTATTCAATATTCATCTGAAACAGGAACATATGATATTAACTTTGATTTAATTGAACTTAAGCTGATTCAGCAGGAGAGCTATGTAAGTGAAGTCACAGATGCAAAAGTTCAATTATTATCAGGTGAAAGAGCTCTTCAGAAATTCTTCAGACGATTTGACTCACCACTTGAACGTGAGTTATATCTCAACTCCTTCTTATTGCATTTAGAAGATAAGAGAGCATATGAAGAGTATGAGCTTGCACTATTACACGAACTTAAGAATAACGTGAATGCAAAAATCAATTTCTCATTCACAAAATCAGTATATGCATATATTCATAATAAAAATACTGATTTCGAAGGAAGAGTTCAGTTATCACCGGGTCATTATTACGAAAAAGAAGATGAAGATGGTATTGTTGTGCATACGTTTACTAGATCCTACATCTTATCAGAAATGAATGTCTCGAGTGATGAATTGATACTCGAGATTCCAGAGAATGATGAGGATGATTTGGTGCCTTTAGAGGATGATACAAGCAACACATCTTCAAGCACATCAAATGAAAACGATTGGACTGCCCCTACTTTAATAAGTCCAATTCAGCGACCGGATGATATCCTTGTAATTGATGATGAATCTAGTGAAATAGACTATCATAAAGACTCTGTAGATCCTACCCAGCCGAAGTCTAGTGATCAAACTCACTACCAATATCCCGAGGATATTGCATTGGTAAATGTTCAAGTACCTAATGAAGATTCTTTTGATGAAACCCTTCAGACACTTGGAAATCGTTACGCGGATACTTTACAGACGAAACTAAGAATTAACGGTGTTCAGTTTACGGTAGAACGAACGATAGTCGGAGCAAGTGTCATTCGAATTATTGGTAGAATTCCACCAAATCAAAGTATTTCGGCAGTTGAGAAGAAAGCGAAAGACATGCCTTTGTGGTTACAAATCGATTCTCCACCGACTATTTTTAGTGATAGAAATGGGATTAATATCGATATTAATCGGAATGACCCTGATACAATCTTTTTCTCTCAATTTATGAAGTATGTTCGTAACGACGTGAAGAAAGAAGACTTAGATAAAGGATTCGTGGTCCCGATTGGATTAAGCCCTTTAAATGAAGTTATGACAGTTGATTTTAATGGAACAGAGCCGCATATGTTGGTTGCTGGATCCACCGGAAGTGGTAAAAGTGTAAGCTTAAACTCGATTGTCATGTCTATGATGTGTCTTTACGAGCCGAAAGATCTTCAATTTGTATTCATTGACCCGAAACAAGTTGAGTTTTCGATGTTTGGTGGAGTAAAGCACACTGAAAAAGTATTGTTAGACTTAATGGAATCTGCTGATTATTTAGATGTAATGATTGCAGAGATGGAAAGTCGTTATAGTAAGTTCAGAGATTCATTTGCGAAGAACTTAATGGAGTATAACGAACTATTGATTCAGGAAAACCGTCCTGATGAAGTATTACCACGCGTCGTCATAGTGTTTGACGAGTTTGCTGATTTTATGATGCAAGATAAAGAATTTGCACAACGAATTGAAACTGCAATTAAGCGTTTAGGTCAAAAGGGTCGTGCTGCAGGTATTCATATGATTGTGTGTACACAATCTCCAAAAGCGGAAATTATTAGTACCACAATTAAAAATAACTTAGCAGCAAGATTGTGTCTTCGAGTCACAGATAGTGTCGCATCAAACGTAGTCATGGATACCTCTGGTGGTGAAAACTTGGCTGGAAAAGGTGACTACTTGTTCAAAACAAATAAAGAACCGGCACGTGGTAAGAGTCCTTACCTTCAACCGCAAGCTTTACGCGCACTAATGCAACATTTCAAGAAATAAACCGTGAAGTAGCTACGAACGTAGCTACTTCACTTCTTTTGGAAGATAGGTGGGAAAAATATGGGATTTGGACAACATCAAAGTTTTTACTTTCGTCCTTCATGGATTAATAAAGGATTAGAACACATTGGTCAAAACTCTAGATTTTTTTATGAGAAAAACCATTTCGAAATTCTCGGTCTTGGAAAAAACATGGCTAAATCTTTGAGACATTGGTTGATTGCTACAAATGTTGTAGAGGAGCAAAAGGGAAAAAAAACAGTTCATACCTTTACTGATTTTGGTCAAATCATTTATAAATACGATCGACATTTGCAACATGGCTTATCGTTAGGGATGTTACATTATTATCTTGTAACGAATAAAGATATGGCGACTTCATGGTACTGGTTCTTCAATGAGTATCGAGAGTCAGTATTTGATCGAGAAAGATTAATTACAGCTTTAGAGAAGTGGATAGAGGTTAGTGGGTTAAAAGCTGTTTCACCTAACACGCTTAAACGTGATATCGACTGCCTTCTTAATATGTATGCATTGAAGGATTATAAAAATTTAACTCCAGAAGATGTCATATCATGTCCCCTCGAAAACTTAGAGATGATTTCTAAGAACGTAAGTAACTACTACACGAAGTCTTTTGCAGATGTAGATGAAATACGAGATATTTTATTCGTTTCTTTACTCGTATATTCAGAAAAGCATGGACAGAATGAATTTGCGGTAGAAGAGTTAGCTGAGAGTCCAGAACTTTGGGGGAAAGTGTTCAATCTTTCAAGAAGCGCAATCGTAGAATATGCAACACAAATGACTGAAGGATATCCAATTAGATTCATCAGAACGAATAAGCTTGACACGATACTCCTTACTAAAGAAATAACGTCTATTGAGGCTTTGAAAGAAAAATTCGAACAATATAGTAAAGAGGTAAGTAGTTATGCATAAGTTTCAACCAAGTATCAATATCTCGTACGATTTTCAGAAAGATAATTTATTGACGCAATTTGTGCCGAATCAAAAACAATTATCAATCATTCAAAGAGTTTTAGAAACTGTAACGAATGCAAATGAGAACATGAATTCTCACTTGTTAATTGGACCTTACGGTGCTGGAAAATCGATGGTCGGAGCCATTATCTCTAATTTAATGATGAGCCGACGAAACGGAAAAACATTGAAGAGTTTTTATGCAAATGTTGCTCAAATTGATCAAGAGCAAAGTGAATTTTTAGAAAATCTTATTAGGTCTAAAGATAAACGTTGGATTCCAGTAGCGATTGTTGGTCATTCAGGCAAGTTGGCAGAAGTCATTCTCCAAAATACTGTGGAAGCCCTAAAAAAAGAAGGAATCTCATTCAGCTTAAAAGGTGAAGAAGATCAAATCATTCAGACGATAAAGAATTGGCGGATGAATTATCAGAGTACGTATTCTAACCTTGAGAAGCTGTGCGCTCAAGATAACCAAAGTCTTGATACTTTAGTTGCTCAAATCAAAGCTGGAAGCAAAGAAGCGATAGATTTGTTCAAGAAGTACTACACAATCCTTACTTCAGGAGCATCATTGATTGTTACAACTAAGACAACTGAATTAGAACAATTAGAATATATTTTGAAACAGCTAAAAAAACAAAAAGTTGGGCTGTTCATTACTTATGACGAATTTGGTCGTTTTCTTCAACTACTTGATAAATCTCAAACATATAAAGCGATGCAAGAAATGCAAGACCTAGCAGAACTCTCGAACCGGCTTGATAACCTAGGTATTCTGTTTATTACTCACTCAGGGTTAAGACAGTATGCAGAAAAAAATAGTTTTTCAAAATCGGAATTAGAGAGAGTGGAAAAAAGGTTTAGCGCCCACTATTTAGAGAGTGATTCTTCTTTATTTTATCGGTCTGCATTTAAAGTATTGGGACGACAAGAAGAAGTCAAAACGCCAAGTTTGTTTCTTCAGAATGATATTGAACGATATAAAATCGATATTGCTAAATTTAATTTATTCCCAGAGATGTCTGCACAAGAAATCGATGGAACAATATTAGAAGGATGTCAACCGATCCATCCACTCACCATTTATTTATTACCTCAACTATCGAATATATTAGGTCAAAACGAGAGAACTCTATATATGTTCTTATCTCAGTTCGACGGTGAATTTGACGAAACAAAATGGTATTACGCAGATGAGTTATTTGATTATTTTTATTCGGACGAAACACTCTACTATAGAATTGAAGAATTAAAGCAATATCGATTTGCGGTCAGTTATGGAGTTTCCGATAATGCCCTTCGTCTTATAAAATTATTGACTTTGCTCGAGAATTTTAAAGGGAAATTTTTAGTACAAGAAGATTTAATTAGTTTTGGTCTTGGAATCAGTATGGATGATGCGAAAAAAGTTATTGAAGAGTTACTTCAAGTAAAATTACTAAGGTACAATCGCATCTCTGGTTCTTATGAAATGTATACGGGTTCAATTATTGAAATTGATGATTTAATTAAACAATACCGCTTAAAAATTAAAGATGATGATCTTCTTAGAGCTCAGCCTTTAAAAGAGCTTATTAAGAACAAGTACTACCTCCCATTAACTTATAATAGCGATAAAAGTATGACGAGATATATTGAAGTAGATTTTTACTTTAACTTAGACTCTGTTGATAACGTACATGTTTCGGCAGATGGTGAAATGTCTGTACTTTTATTAGGTGAAGATGAACTAGATGACGTACTATCTTTAGCCAAATATTCTAAAGGATTTTCAGACAGAATTTTTATTGGATTCGTATTAGATAAACATGAATTAGTGGAGAAAATTGATGAGTACCGCACACTAATACACATGTTGAATGATAAAGTTCTATTAAAATCTGATGAACAGTTAGAATCAGAAATCGGATACCGGATTGAAAACTTAATTTTTGAAATTCGACAATATCTATCACCGTTAGAGAATTTTAGTTCGAAACAATTAACATGGTATTCCGATGGAAAAGAAATTGGAAACATTGATTCTAGATTTGCATTAGAGAGTTTTTTGTCTAATTGGATGAATAACCGGTTTAGTCAAACATTAGAAGTAAGGAATGAAGGATTTAACAAGCAAAGAGTTTCAAAGGTACAGCGAAATGCTGCGATTAGTGTCTTAGACAAATTGATGAAAAGTCGTTTAATAGAGGAGATTGAGATTGAAGGGTTTGGTCCAGATTATTTGATTTATGTTTCAATTTTAAAAAATAATCATTTAAATCCTTTTGAACTAACGAATTTAGACTCAACTATTCTGCAAGATATGCGCGAATCCTTGTTGAATTATATTGAGACTTCTGATCGCGGTAACTTACTCACGCTCATGAAAATCCTTCAAAAAGAGCCTTTTGGGATGCGAAAACCGACTGTGCCGATTTTGACAGTTTCACTATTGAAAGACTATTGGCACCAACTTTCGTTTTATGCGAACGGGCTATTCGTTGAAGAAATGAATGCGGAACTTTTGTACTCAATTCTTGAGCAAGAAGCAGGTTTTTATGAATTTGAATTCTACAAATTAGATGAACAAGTTCGTCAAACTATTTTAAAGGTGAATGATATCTTCTTTGATAATTCATTTGAAGAACACCCTGTACAATTATTTAGTAAATTGCGGAGATGGTTACGCCAGTTGCCTAGATATACTCAAATCACTTCGAATCAATCAAGCTATTTAATTGATTTCAAGGATATCATTAGGTATAGCGAGATTGATCCAATGGATGCAGCTAATCGTTTAAGTCAACTCATTAAACAAACAGGTTTGGCATTTTCTGACGTGAAAGAAGAATTAGAATCTCATTTGTCATTAACTAAAAATGAATTGAGAAGTAAAGTGAAATCGATTTTAGCGATAGACAATGATTTGGAGAGTTGGATGGACTCCAATCGTGAACTCGTATCGAAAAATCCCATTTTGTTTGAAGTGATACATTCTATGGATCAAGGTGAAGATTGGCTAGCGTTATTGATCCGTAAAACGGTTGGTGTTCGTCTAGATGAATGGTCAGATGTTACATTAGATTCTTTTGATTCTTCTGTTCAGCGTCTAGTCGTTGTTTCAAATTCAGAAGAAACGATTCGGGTTGTCACAAATAATCAAACAACAATCGAAATTCAAAAGATGGACCTCTCCGTCAAAGGAAAAACGATATTTAATAATGTTCAGCGTATTGTAAAATCGAGTGGGCGAACAATGCAAGCTGAAGAAGTAAAGTTTATTTTGTATAAACTGTTAGAGGAGTTAGAGAAAAGTTCGGAGGAGTGACGATGCGTCTAGATTTAGTGAGAAAAATTGAATTTGCAATAAAAAGTCATGGTGGAAAAGCGACCTTAAAAGAAATCTATGATTATGTTGAGAAGTCATTTTATCAACTTGGTTTGGACGATTACAAAGATTGGAAATCACAAGTGAGGAAGCATATCCATATGCATTCGAGTGATTGTGATATTTATCGAGGAGAACGAGATTTATTCTACTCAGTCGAAGGTAAAGGAAAAGGCATTTGGGGTCTCAGACAATCCAATAATTAACGAAAGCGGGACCAATTTCACTTGGTTCCGCTTTCAATGTTTACAAAACATCACACCCTATTGTCACACAATGTTCATTCCTGTACACTTCGATATTGTGTGCTAAAAATTATGTTAGGGGTTAGTCAATGGAACTTGTACAGCAATTATCTCAAATGCAACTCATCAACCAATTCTGGTTGCTTATGGCCTTCATCATCCCGATGGTCATTTTATCTCGTATGGTCGTGGCTGGGACGCGCTTCTCGCCGATCCTCGTCATCGTTATCTTCGGTCTCGGTCTCGGCTTCGGGATGGTCGAGCTCGGCATCGCGACACCGGGACTTCCTGAATTCCCGCTCGTCGACTTTTTGTCACGGACGACAATCATCGCATTAGTCGTTTCGTTCTTCGTCGGTGGACAGGAACTTCGTAAGATCTTAAGCAAACAAGAGCTCGACATGGAAGACATCGTCGTCCCTGCAAAAGAGGAGATGTTCCTCGGGACAGGACGTACGCAGTTCATCTTCATTCTCCGTTCGTTCTTCTTGCTCGTCGGTTTGGAAGGATTCTTCCGTATGGCAATCGAGCCAGGTACGGCAGAAGGGATTGCGCTTTACTACCCAATCCTCGCACTCCTCGGTCTTGCCGTGTCGTTCTTACTTATCGACCATAAAGCACAGATTCAGGACAAGAAAGTATACATGCAAAAAGGTGTCATCGAGACAGTTCTCTTGCTTGTCATCTTGTTCGTCTCGTTCTTGATTGCGACAGCAGTGCAGCCGATCATCGCACTTCCGCAAATCTTCTTTGCGATGTTGATCTCGTCAGCGCTCGGTGCCATCTTCCATAACTGGACGTATGGACCGACTGTCCGCGCGCTTCTCTTCGCAGGGATTCCGGTCGTCTTGGCTGCCAACTTCATGGTCGGTGGTTCACGAATTGGTGATGCGTTCGCGATTGAAGGCATGAACTCGATTCTCGTATACGGTTTCTTCGGTCAGTTGTTCTGGATGTTCGGTGGAATCGCACTCATCATGTGGTTCGCTCGTACGGGTCACATCCGTAACCTCGCGCCAGGTATGGCGGGATCACTTTCACACAGTGGTCTCACAGGAGCGTGTACGGCTGGGGACTTCGGTCAAGTGGCGGCAAAACGTGCGCCAATCATGATCAACATCCCGTT
This sequence comes from Exiguobacterium sp. B2(2022), assembly GCF_028823655.1. Lineage (NCBI taxonomy): Bacteria > Bacillati > Bacillota > Bacilli > Caryophanales > Exiguobacterium > Exiguobacterium sp. B2(2022). Next base: position 85,758 of record NZ_JAPEHX010000002.1, read on the forward strand.
CTTCGGACACATTTTCGTCTTCTCGATCCTCGCAGTCAGTGCCGACAACGGCGCGCTCTGGATTTGGCCGACGATGATTATTGTCTTGATCGGTCTCGCGCTCACGGCGCTCGCGTTGAAAAACTTGCGTGCGGCGAACGGGGAAGACTTCAAAGAAGTCAAAGCCCTTATGCAGTTCTCGTTCGGATGGCAGATGATGGCTGTCTTCGGTGGTCTCGTCATCTTGACGTTCAGCACGATTGCATTTGATTACACGACAATGGCACAATCGTCGGCAATCTCGCACTTCGGCTTGTTCGCAGCGGTTCAAGGCGGAATGTTCGGGACGGAAGCATCGCTTCTCATCCCGCTCATCTTCTCGATGCCGTTCCTCGTGCACCCGATCGTCTTCTACATGTTCGGGAAAGCACTCGACAACAATGGCGAAATGCCACGTGTGCCGGTATATGCGATGGCGCTCGTTGGTGTCGTCGGTGTATCTGCAGCGATTTTCGTCTTATAATAAATAGCCGCTTCTACAGATTCGTAGAAGCGGCTTCTTTTATCGGAAATGTATTCTAGGTACTTCTGTAAAACCGAGAGAGGATATTTGCATTATTGAATTGAATAGTACTTCACTAAATATAGATTCAGGTAAAGCAAAGTTTCTTCGATAGGGCTTTAGTGTCCATTTTTCTGCAATTGCACGATGTCCTTGTGATTCACAGGATGTAATTACTGAATTTTGAGCATGAATTTTAGTTATTTCTTTTGCTTGATATCTCCTTGTACTGTTTGCCACAGCACGATAAATAATATTGAATATTTGTGCTGTTGAAAAATGATTGAGTAAATAATCAAATACTTGATATGATTTTTTGCCTAAATTAAATGAGTAACCCACCTTATTCATTTCAAAAAGAAGATATTCTTCAATTTCATTTAGTGCAATTTGTCTCCATTTTTCATAACAAAATTCTACATCAAATGATTCGGGGTCAGGATATAGCAATCTTTGAATCATTAAATAATAGTTTCCGTCACCAGAAATTACATTTATCTTATATGCCACTTGATATCCATGATAAGAAACATCGCGATTTCCTTCTTCGTCTATTTCCAAAACGAAAGCATCTAAGCTGGAGTGTTCACTAATTAAAATTAAATTTCTTGCTGTTAATGTATTAATTATTTCTTTTATTAACTGATTGGTAGGAGCAATTTTTCTGCTAATTTCGTTTAGTGGGCCTATAATTTTCATATCTTCGGAAAGTGCTGCTCTTAGAATGATACTCATATAAAAACGATCTTCTAAAGATAAGTCGTTTTCAGAAACTACAGGAACATCTAAATTTATAAAAATTGCATCAACTATTTCTCTTTTCTCTTCTTCTAATTCTATTCGTTCTTGTTCACAAAAATAACAGTCACAAAAACGAGAATTGGCTTTATGAAAGCAATAGGGACAAGATGGTTTAGTTCGAATCATATGGACACTCGATTTAGACTGTAATTCACCATGTAATTGTGAGTTACATTTCTCGCAATGCGCCTTTAAAAAAACAGAGGGGAAAACTTTAACCAATTTCGATGGAGTAATTAATATTTTGTAGTCGTTCAAAATATTATTGACTTTTTCATCGTCGTAATACTTTGTGATAACTTCATAAATTTGTTCATTTGATAAGTGCTTCAAACTCGGGTCTAAGTCATTGAAATTAATATGTCCGATTGCTATCTGCATATACTACCTCCGAAATAAAACCTTTGTTCATTTATAATTAGTATAAGTTTCCTAAGCCTATTTCAAAAGAGTTTTCTATATCTTCTAAGAGAATTTCATCATTGTTACTTACTGAGGTGTTCAACGAAAGCGATAATCTTAAAGATACCGATGTACAGCACTTTTATTTAATTTATGAGTTGGCTAAATTAAGGTCTAGCTGGAAAACTAGGTGATTGATGGGATAACCTGAATCTTTAAGACAATATAAAAACACCTTTGCGGTGAGTGGCCGACTAGAGAAATCATGAAGGAAAAAGTAATCAAAATTGTCTCCTAGATTCACACAGTGATGAGATAGTATTGTTTCAATGAAATCTATCGATTTGACCAGCCGATTGGAAAGCAGCACGACTACGGACACGGTCCTTATTTCGCTAGCGAGAATGAAAAGAATGGACGTCAACTATCTCATTTGAAGACGGAGAACGAGATCTTAAAAATTCTTGAAGATTGAAAAAAAGTTGAGAAAGAAGTAGTTCTAAAGGTTGGAGGCTCCTGAGGGCAAATATACAGTCACATATATCCTGGGCAACATATTATCGTTAGATCAGCCTACGAACTTTAATTTTTATTGAATAGATTTAATAACGGGTAACTATATCAAAATTCCTTTCATTTCCCTTATATAATATTGTTTTAATTAATTTGTTTTTATTATACAATTTATTTACATAAAAAGGAGGGTTTTTGTGACTGAATTTAAAGGTTTTATTGGTTATGAAGATGATGAATTTAAAAATTTATGGAGTGATTCTATTTTTGTAGTTGATACTAATGTATTGATAAATTTTTTTAAATACACTTCTAGCGACTCTACAAATAGTCTAATGAAAGTTTTAAGATATTTGAAAGATAGTAATCGACTTTGGATCCCCCATCAAGTTGCTCTAGAGTATTTTTTTAATTACGAAAAAAATATGAACAAACAAATGGATGCTCATTCAGAAATTCATCAACTGAAAAATAATTTAGCAGATGAGTTGAAACAAAAGATATCGAAATTTAGAAGTGATCATCCATATATATCTGTAAATACAAATGCTAAATTAGACGAATATTTATCTGAAATCGAAAAAGTGGGTTCAAATCTTGAACAAACTATTGAGACAGAAGTTGCTAATATGTCTAATCCAGAATCTATACATAATGACATTTTAAGTATCTTAAAAGGAATAGTTGGAGATCCGTATTCTCAAAATAAGATTGATACGATAGAAACTCAGGGAGTGGATAGATATAAGTATTCTATCCCGCCAGGATTTAAGGAT
>NZ_JAPEHX010000030.1:0-36151 GCF_028823655.1 Exiguobacterium sp. B2(2022)
TTTTTTCGTGAATCCATTATTTTTTATTAATTGTGATGACTTTCTTCGTCACGTTGCCACCGAGGTCAGTCACTTCAAATGTGAAAGTGTTTTGTCCCTTTGTTACAGGAAGTGAGACGGTTTCGGTACGTGAGAATGCGCGCATCGCATAAGGTTCTTTCAACGTGTGACTCCATTTCAAATCACCGTTGACACGGAGTTTGATGTCGTCGAAGTTATCCGTCACTTGAACTTTCACGTTCACAGAGTTTTGTTTCGCCGAGACGTTTTTCGGCACGTTGCTGATTGAGAGCGTCGCCTCCGTAGAATCGACAAAGATTGGACGGACGAAGTTCTTCACGTTACCAGACGTGTCTTCCGCGATGAAACGAATCTTGTGGAATCCATCTTCATACGAACGTGTCGTATTGAACGTGTATTGTTTTGCAGCTGCGTCATACGTGAGCGGTACGTCCACATCGTCGACAGTGAACGATACAACGTCAGAGGCATCTTTGATCTGACCGATGATCGGTACAATCGATGAACCGTAAGGAGACAAGGCGAGTGGTGCATCGACAAAGACTCCTGGTTTATCTGCGTCATTTTCTGTAGATACGTCGCGTGTGATCACGTTACCCGCATTATCTGAAACGCGAACCGATAGTTGGTCCGTTGATTCAAGTGGTGCATCGAGTGTGAAGTTTGCTGTATCTTTTGCTTCTTTCGCAACAACTTTCCCATTAAGAAGGAATTCGATACCGTTGATGCCTGCAAAGTCGTCGGATGCTTTGACACTAGCCACACCTTCGTTCCAACGAATCGTGAAACGAGGATCCGTGTAATCTACTTTCACTGGAATCCGTAGCGTCTGGGCTTGTTTTTTCATGTAGTCGATGCTCGCTTCAATTTCGTAGTAGTACGTTCCTTTCGGCGCCATCTCTCCATTCAGTTTTCCGTCCCAAGCGTTATCTGACGTGTAGTAGTATGGGTCACCGCTTCCACCATCAAAGTAGTTCTTTCTCAATTCTTCTTCGATTTTAAGGGTACGAAGGACGTTTCCTTTTTCATCGACGATCCGATACTTGACGTCTTTCGCATTTCGTAAGAGCGAGTAGACCGGGGTAGCCGTGTCTTTTGAACCGTCCCCGTCAGGCGAAATCGCTACCGCTTCTTCAGCTACAGACTCATCGAGTTTCTCTCCTAAATAGTTCCCGGCCGCATCGACCAATCCAGAGATTCCATAGAATGAACCATCTTCATAAATTGTTTCGTCAAAGATTGGTGCTTTGCCCCAATCGCCTTCGAATCCGACGAACGGGACAACGAGTGACGGGTTGCCGTCTGTCCCACGTGGGTCAGTCAAGCGTAGGAACCCATCGACGAAATAACCATTCTCAAAGACTGATTTTGCAGATACCGTTCCTTCTAACGTCTCAGGATTAAGTACTTGTGCCTTCGAGACGTCAATCGATACGGTGATTTCTTTCTTTTGTTTTGCCTTCAACGTGACTTTACTTGTGTTTTTGCCATTGAGCTTAATGATTGCTTGTTGAAGCGCCTGAGCTTCCATCGCATTCTGAATGACGCCATCCTTGTTAGTAACGGCAAGGTCTGTCTGGAGGGAAGCTTCCACATCGTATGTGAGTGATTCGTCAGACATGTTTTCAACGACAATCGTGAACTTCGCCTTACTCTTCGACAATTCTTTTAAAGCGACTTTCGCTTCTTTCGTCTTCTTCTCATACGCGACTGCCGGAGATGTGACGGCCGCATGGAGTTGCATGAGACCAGCTCCCGCCCGACGTGGTGAATATGGAAGAGACTGCTTCAATTCTTGGTTATACGGTCCGATGTCTGTGACGGGCTTCGACGTATTGAGTAGCAAGTTCTTTGCCATCGTCACACGAGCCGCTCCGCTCAAGTTGAAATCACGATCGACGCGTTCAAGAACAAGAGCTGCACCGCCGGCAACGTGAGGTGCGGCCATCGATGTTCCGCTCATCAAACCGTATTGGTTGTCGTTGAACGTTGAGAAGATTTGACCGCCTGGGGCTGAAAGTTCCGGCTTGAAGTCAAGGTTCGGTGTGACACCCCAAGATGTGAAATCAGACATTGCGCCTGCCGAACGGTTGTTGACGCTGATTCGGTCACCAGCAAACGTGAGTTGGAGCGGTCCATCCTCTAATTTCTCTTTTAATTCGTTCCCGTCTTGGATGCTGAGTGATGCCATCGGGATGAGTGGTTGATCGAGAGCCATCGACACATAGTCTCCGTGTGAGACAGCGCCTCGTACGATGACACCGGCTGCCCCTTGTGCCTCAGCCGTTTTTTGAATCTTCGAGTAGAAGTATCCTCCATCGCGAACGGCGAGGACGAGCTTTCCTTTCACGTCTTTACCAGCATAGTTTTCTGGTTGCCCATCTCCTACGTAAACGACGTCATATGTACCTTCCGAGAATGCAGGTCCATCCTGTTTCTTCCATCCGATTTTTTCGTCACCGACGCGGAAAGCATCCAATTGAATTTGATCGTTCTCGAGTGAAGCGACCGATGTCGATGCTTGACTGACACTAGGCGCCCCGACGACACCCGTATCAGGGTTTGAAGCCGTTGGTAAGTCAAATCCATGTCCGAAGTATGCTGAGTTCCCAGCAGAAATGGACATGAAGACACCGTTGTCTACAGCGCGTTGAACGGCTTGTTGCTCAGGTGAGTCGGCATCGACAAAGCCTGCTGTTGAACCAAGACTCATGTTGATGACGTCAGCTCCAAGCTTGATCGCATCGTCAATCGCTTTAATATAAATATCTCCGTATGTAGATGCGTAGTTCGGGTCGTTACTGAATACTTTTAGACCAAGGATTTGAGCTTCAGGTGCGACCCCTTTAATTCCACCGTTTTCGAGATCACCGTTTGCAGCGACCGTCCCTGAGACGTGCTGACCGTGCATGGAAGCCCCCGGGGAATCATCCTTAATATCATCGTTTTCGTCGTAGTAATTATAGGCGTATGGAACTTTCTCATTCACATATTCACCAGGTAAACCGAACGAAGTGATCGCCTGATCGACTTCTGATTTCGTCAATTCTGCCGTTTTCGAATCTGTGATTCGGTAATCTCGGTGGTCGGCATCAATTCCCGAGTCGATGACAGCGACGACGGTACCTTCTCCGGCAAATCCGTAATCGCCCCATGTTTGTTCGGCTTGTACCATTCCGTTGCTGGTAACCATATCTGGTTTCACTTCAGGACGTTCATATTCATTCACGACATGTACAGTCGCTACTTCAGGTAGAGCTTCAACTTTAGCGATTTCACTTGTTGAGAGGAAAGTAGAGAAGCCGTTAAAAACGGTCGTGAACTCTTCGATCGGTGTAGCAGTCACACCTTGTTTTTTCAAAGCGGATTTTGCGCGTTTTTGTTCAGACTGTACAGATTGTTGTGCCTTGTTTTGTTCTGATTTCGTCAACTCATTAAATTTTTTCCCTTTTTGCGCTGCTTCTGCGATTGCAGGTGCACCGACGAGTTCGACGACGACCCGGACTTTTTTCTGTTTCTTTTCGAGCTCAATTTTTGGTTTGATGGAAGCTTCTGCTGAAACAGATGACGTACCCGCTTGAATCAACACAGGTGTTAAAGCAATACATGTAGCAAGTGAAGCGTTTAAGTAGACTTTTCTTCTTGACAACGTGTTTACCCTCTAATATTTGTTATTACCTGTAAAAAATAAAGATTTTCCTTACATTGTGAACTATCATATCGTTGTTCAGAGGAAAAAGAGTGGATTTTTTTGTAAAAAAAGGGGAATGTTTTTGCACAAATTTTAATGTTCAGACAATTACTATGGACCTGAGTCGTAAGGCCTATATCGAATTTTGATCATCGTCAGAATCACGCGAATGACTTGAAATGTCCAAAAAAACCTGTTAATGTAACGTTAATGTTAAATACCAATAAAACATATCAATTTAGTCAGAATTAAGGATGGGGTGGCGCTATGAATTTACCATTCATGGATATCTTCAAGGATTGGGCGAAAGATTACGATACGGCAGTCGGGGGGCATGACGAACAATATCATGAAGTATTTGTCGGATATGATCAAATGCTTGATGACGTTGCGTTACACGTTGAAGGAACGGTCTTGGAATTTGGTGTCGGCACAGGCAACTTGAGTGCCCGAATTTTAAAGGGACATCCTTTAATTGCAATCGAACCTTCTCCAGAAATGAGGCAGATTGCAATTGAGAAGTTGGGCATATCGGTCGAACATGGAGATTTTCTCCGTTATCCAACGTTCTCACATGTCGATACGGTCGTGTCTTCTTACGCTTTCCATCACTTGACGGATTCTGAGAAAGAAACAGCGATTGGTCAATATGTTCGCGATTGGGGACATCCGAAATTCGTATTGCTTGATACGATGTTCGAATCTCCACACGCACGTCAAGAGATAATTGACTGGGCTACGGCACAAGGCTATTCAGACTTGGTCGAGGATTTAAATCGTGAATATTATCCATATACGACAACCATTCGTACGATGCTAGAGGCGAATGGATACAACGTGACAATGACACAGAAAAATAAATTTGTTTGGCTTGTCGTCGCTACAAAATAATTAGGAGGAATTACTCATGAAAACATATAACGTTGAAAGCTTTAACTTGGATCATACGAAAGTTCAAGCTCCATTTGTCCGTCTCGCCGGTGTGAAAGAAGGAACGGCTGATACGATTTACAAGTATGATATTCGCTTTATCCAACCGAACGAAGGCCTCATGCCGATGCGTGCTGTCCACTCTCTCGAGCATTTAATTGCCGAAAACAGCCGTAATCATTCAGAAGACATCGTGGATATTTCTCCGATGGGATGCCAAACAGGTTTCTATTGGACGATGTTGAATGATGGGAACTATGAGCGCATGCTCGACCTCGTAGAAGCGACATTACGCGATGCGATGAACGCGGAAGAGTTGCCAGCACAAAACCCGGTACAGTGCGGGAATGCGAACCATCATGATTTTGAGGGAGCTAAAAAATTAGCAGCTGACATGCTTGCAAAACGTGACGAGTGGCATATCGTCTTCAAGGACGAAGCGTAAGATGATTGTCCGTGACGTCTATGAACTCATCGGGGACACACCGCTCATCGAGCTCCGTTCATTACCTGTTCCAGCTACGGTAAAAGTGTACGGGAAGATGGAGATGATGAATCCGGGAGGAAGTGTCAAAGACCGACTCGGCATGAATTTGATTGAGCGGGCGATGAAACGTGGAGACGTGGCACCAGGTGGTACGGTGATTGAGCCGACAGCCGGAAATACGGGAATTGGACTCGCGCTCGCTTGTCAGCGATACGACATTCGTCTGATTACCGTGACCCCTGAAAAGTTTAGTCAAGAGAAACAAGCATTGATGCGTCTCCTTGGAGCGACCGTCGTCAACACACCGACCGAGCTTGGAATGAAAGGCGCGATCAGTCACGCGCTTGAGTTGGCTGAAGAACATGACGCATACGTGCCGGAACAGTTTTCAAATCCGGACAACCCGGACGCCTATGTCGACATCCTTTCGCAAGAGTTGTTGAAGGACGTGCCACAAATCGACGTATTTGTAGCGGGGGCGGGTTCAGGAGGTACGTTCACCGGTGTCGCCAAAACGTTGAAACCACAAGGGACGAAAACCGTTGTCGTGGAGCCGGTCGGTTCGATTTTGAACGGCGGTGAGCCAGGTCCACATAAAACTGAAGGAATCGGCGTCGAGAAATGGCCGCCATTTTTGGAAAAGGCTTATGTAGATGCGATTCATACCATCACAGATGAGGAAGCCTTCTATTACGTGGCGCATCTTGCGAAACAGGAAGGATTGCTCATCGGAAGTTCTTCTGGTGCTGCCATCGCAGCATGTGTAAAGGAAGCAAATCAAATGACTGAAGGCACGATTGTGACGATTTTGCCAGACAGTGCAGAACGATATTTAAGTCAAGGAATTGTCAAGGAGGCAGAACATGCGTACAAAGACAGCACTCATTCACGGCGGTAAAACGACCGACCCGTTAACAGGGGCGGTCACACCACCGATTTATCAAACGAGCACATATAAGCAAGACGGAATCGGTAACTTACGGGAAGGATATGAGTATTCTCGATCTGCGAACCCGACACGTACCGCACTTGAGACACTCATAGCGGATATCGAAGGCGGTGTGCAAGGTTTCGCATTCGGTTCTGGGATGGCTGCCATCTCGACCGTACTCATGTTGTTGAAATCTGGAGACCACGTCATCGTCGGGTCTGATGTATATGGAGGAACGTACCGTGTATTCAATCGAGTATTTCAGTCACGAGGCTTGGAGGCAACTTTTGTCGATACATCCGATGAAACAGCGGTTCGTGATGCGCTACAAGCGAACACGAAAATGATTTATGTGGAGACACCGACAAATCCACTTTTGAACGTGACGGATATCCGAGCGATGCGCACGATTGCGGATGAGGCAGATGTCTTGCTCGTCGTGGACAACACGTTCATGACACCTTACTTCCAAAATCCAATCGACCTTGGTGCTGACTATGTCTTACACAGTGCCACAAAATATTTAGGCGGTCATAGTGACGTCGTGGCAGGTTTAGTCGTCGCACGTACGGAAGAACAAGGAGAAGCGTTGGCATTCCTCCAAAATTCGGTCGGTGCAGTTCTCGGACCTCAAGACAGCTTCCTCGTCGTCCGTGGAATCAAGACACTTGCCGTTCGAATGGAAGAGATTGAATCGAACGCACGGGCGTTGGTTGAATTCTTACAATCGAATGAGAACGTGTCACGTGTCCTTCACCCGAGTGTCTCTAGTGAAGAAGCGAAACGCGTGCACTTGTCGCAAGCGCGTGGGTTCGGTGGCATGATTGCGTTTGACGTCGGTTCGGCCGAAGCGGCTGAAATGATGGTCGCGAAGACGAAGTATTTCACGCTCGCAGAGAGCCTCGGTGCAGTTGAAAGCTTGATCAGTGTTCCCGCTCGTATGACACATGCGTCGATTCCGGCTGAGCGACGTGCAGAACTCGGGATCACGGACGGACTCGTTCGAATCTCGGTTGGATTAGAAGATATCGATGATTTAGTTGAAGATTTAGCACAAGCTCTATCCGCTATCGAACAGGTAAAACAATAAACAGTAAGGGACGCGATTTCGCGTCCTTTTTTCATGAAACAAAAGCCTTGTATCGGAAGTCATTCATCGACTAAACTGTTTTTAACTTGAAAGAGAGCGGGTGAACGTGTGAACAAGGGAGTATGGACGACAATCGGGGCCTACGTGATGTGGGGCGTCCTCCCAATCTATTGGAAGTTTTTGCAGGAAGTGCCGAGTGGACAAATTTTGGCACATCGTATCGTTTGGTCCTTTTTATTTATATTACTCGTCTTAAGATGGACGAATCAGTGGAAAGAGTTCGGTTACGCTCTTCGCCACCCTGCCACACGAAACGCATTCATGTTGAACGGATTCATCGTCAGTGCAAACTGGTTCGTGTACATATGGGCTGTCAATCACGGTTATATCATCGAGGCATCCCTCGGCTATTACATTAATCCGCTTGTCAGTATGGTGTTAGGGGTGCTCGTCTTTCGGGAATCATTAAACCGAGTCCAATGGATGGCGGTCGGGATCGCGTCAATCGGCGTCCTCGTCTTGACGCTTGGATATGGCTCGTTTCCGTGGATCTCGTTCGTATTAGCGAGTACGTTTGGTTTTTATGGAATGGTGAAGAAACGGCGACCTCTCGCTTCAACAGTGAGTCTCGGGATTGAGACGTTAGCAGTCGTTCCTGTCGCACTCATCTTTCTTAGCAATCAGGTCGTCACGGACCAGATTGCCTTCGACATGTCACCGATGATTTGGATCGCATTGTTAGGAACGGGTGTGGTGACGGCGCTTCCGCTTCTTTTGTTTGGTTACGGGGCACAACATATCCCATTCACACTCGTCGGATTCCTTCAATTCATCGCACCGACACTTAGTCTGGTTATTGGTGTTGTCATGTATCATGAACCGTTCACAGCGTATCATGTCTTCGCATTTACTTGCATTTGGCTGGCTATCTTCTTTTTCAGTTGGAACAGTTGGATCGTCGCTCGTAAACGTCGTCAACTCATTTGAATTTGGAAGCTGTTACATCTCGAAAAAACGTGGTAATATGTTAGATGTCAGACTTATTTGTCAGAGGAGGAAATGAATAATGGAATTAGCCCGTTATATCGACCACACAGCTTTAAAAGCTGAAACAACAAAAGATCAAATTACAAAACTTTGTGCAGAGGCGCTCGAATATAAGTTCGCAAGCGTCTGTGTCAACCCGACATGGGTCAAATATGCTGCGGAGCAACTTAAGTCAGATGACGACGTCAAAGTATGTACAGTCATCGGGTTCCCACTCGGAGCGAACACGCCTGAAGTGAAAGCATTCGAAACAAAAGACGCAATCGCAAACGGTGCGGATGAAGTCGACATGGTCATCAACATCGCAGCACTTAAAGACGGCGACTACGACCTCGTAGAGCGTGACATTCGTGCGGTTGTCGAAGCGGCAAACGGTACACTCGTCAAAGTCATCTTCGAGACATGCATGCTTACAAAAGAAGAAATCAAGAAAGCTGCTGAACTTTCAGTGAAAGCTGGAGCAGATTTCGTCAAAACATCAACTGGTTTCTCTACTGGTGGCGCAACGGTCGAAGACATTCGCCTCATGCGTGAAACAGTCGGACCAGACCTCGGCGTAAAAGCTTCAGGCGGTGTTCGTGACTTCGAAGGTGCGAAAGCGATGATCGATGCTGGTGCGACACGTATCGGTGCTTCAGCTGGTATCGCGATCGTCACTGGTGGACGTTCAGACAGCGACTATTAATAAGTGGTTGACCACACGACTTAATTTCACTATAATATGATATGACGTGTGAAACACGTTTCCTTAGTCGTGTAATTCGGAGGGAGGGAAAACTAGTGGAAACTCGTGTCCGTAAAAACGAATCGCTTGAAGACGCTCTTCGTCGTTTCAAACGCGGTGTTTCGAAAGATGGCACACTTGCCGAAGTTCGTAAACGTCGTCACTACGAAAAGCCAAGCGTAAAACGTAAATTGAAATCAGAAGCTGCGCGTAAGCGTAAGAAATTCTGATTCCAGTTTCATTGTGTAGAGAGGGTGTTGGCTCATGAGTCTTCAAGAACGCTTGACGGACGACATGAAGCAAGCCATGCGCGCTAAACAAAAAGATCGTCTCACGACGATCCGGATGGTAAAAGCGTCGCTCCAAAATGAGGCTATCAAACTAGGTCGTCAAGATCTTACTGAGGAAGAGGAACTCACGGTGCTCAACCGAGAGATGAAACAGCGCAGAGACTCCCTCCGAGAATTCGAAAGCGCTGGTCGTGAAGACCTTGCTTCCAAAGTAGCAGAAGAGATTGTCGTCCTAGAAGCCTATATGCCTGAACAACTTTCAGAAGATGAAGTGACTGCGATCGTCCAAGCAGCAATTGCTCAAACGAACGCATCCGCTCCATCTGATATGGGTAAGGTGATGGGCGTCGTCATGCCGCAAGTCAAAGGCAAGGCAGACGGTGGTCTTGTGAACCGAATCGTCAAACAACAATTGACGAATTGATGAGAAAGCAGAACTTTTCGGGAAACCGAAAGTTTCTGCTTTTTTTTGCGTATTCTGAAACCACATTCATTCTTGTTTCGTATACACTAGAGATAGGAGATAGCTTTGAATTTGGAAGGGGGTAGCAAGACGATGACATTTGGTCTCGGAGTGATTCTGACAGTCTTTTTTGTCGGAGTCGTCCTTCTTGGAATTGAAGTGTTCGTTGCAGGGTTTGGATTGTTCGGTTTGCTTGGGATCGGAGCGGTCGTTGCCAGTTTGATCATGGCGGGTGCGACAATCGGTCAGCTATGGCTTTCCATCGGTTTGGCGGCAGCGGTGCTCACTGGACTTGGATTCTGGGCATACCGCCGATTAAGTACGAATCGTCCGCTCATTTATAAAGGGTTGATTTTGACGGATTCGACATCGACCGAAAAAGGTTACTTGTCCCATGATGACCGTAAACAACTTCTCGGGAAAGTCGGTGTGACGTTAACACCACTTCGCCCGGCCGGTACTGCCGAAATCGACGGAGAACGTATTGACGTCGTGACAGAGGGTGGCTATCTCGATCAGCAGACAAAAATTCAGGTATATAAAGTGGATTCAGGGCGGATTGTCGTTCGGACCTTTATAGAACCGAAGGAGGATGTAACAGAATGACACCAGAACTATTGACGACGTTACTCATCACAGGTGGAGGATTGATTGCGCTTGCTGTCTTCTTCACGTTTGTACCAATCGGATTATGGATCAGCTCATTCGCAGCGGGTGTACACGTCTCGATTTTCACATTGGTCGGGATGCGCCTTCGCCGCGTCGTACCATCAAAAATTGTTAACCCACTGATTAAAGCAGTCAAGGCCGGTCTCGGTTTAAACACGAACCAACTCGAAAGTCACTTCTTGGCGGGTGGTAATGTTGACCGTGTCGTAAACGCATTGATTGCGGCACACCGTGCAAACATCGAATTATCGTTCGAGCGTGCCGCTGCCATTGACTTGGCAGGACGTAACGTACTTGAAGCCGTACAAATGTCGGTTAACCCGAAAGTCATTGAGACACCATTTATCGCCGGTGTGGCAATGGACGGAATTGAAGTGAAGGCGAAAGCGCGTATTACGGTGCGTGCCAATATCGATCGTCTCGTCGGTGGTGCGGGAGAAGAAACGATTATCGCCCGTGTCGGGGAAGGTGTCGTATCGACAATCGGATCTCAAAACAATCATAAGCACGTACTTGAGAACCCAGATATGATTTCACGTACCGTACTCACAAAAGGTTTGGATTCAGGTACGGCGTTTGAAATTCTCTCGATTGATATTGCAGATATCGATATCGGTAAGAACATCGGGGCAGTCCTTCAGACTGACCAAGCCGAAGCAGATAAAAAGATTGCCCAAGCGAAGGCGGAAGAACGCCGAGCGATGGCGATTGCTCGCGAACAGGAAATGAAGTCTTCTGTAGAGGAAATGCGTGCGAAAGTTGTCGGCGCCGAAGCGGAAGTCCCACTTGCAATGGCCGAAGCGTTGCGTAACGGTAAACTCGGCGTCATGGATTACGTGAATTACTTGAACGTTCAAGCAGATACGGAAATGCGAAAAGCGATCGGGTCACCTATCGATTCTGAATCAGATAGTGAGTGATAAATATGGAAGGACTATGGGTACTTTTGTTAGCAGCCTTCGGGATCGCCTCGGCGGTGATGAAGCGGCTTGAAAAGTCATCGTCTTCAGGCGACCGTCCTCAGAGCAGTGAACTGAAACGCTACTTGGATTCGGTCGGAGACGTGATGAAAGAAATTGAATCGGCGTTTGACGACTCCGAATCAGAACAAAAGCCAGCACCACAAAAGGTGAGACGACGGGTAGCGCGAACCGAAGAGCGACCAGCGCCTCGGGAACGTCAAGTCGAGATGCCGAAAGTGAGTGCGCAGTTTGAACAAGCGGTGAAAATCCCTCCAATTCAGGAGGAAATCAAACCGAGACAACTGAAAGTTTCGAAAAAACAAATGCGGGAAGCTGTCATTTGGAGCGAGGTGTTACAACCTCCGGTCTCGAAACGAAAGAAGTAAGGCAAAGGCAGTAACCTCGCGTTACTGCCTTTTGCATGGGGAAAATACACGGTCTTTCTTTCACGATAGGCGTGATAGTGCTAAAGTAAAAGAGGAATAACCGATATTTAGAGGGGGCAACGTATCCATTGATTATGACTGATAAAATACCTTTCGTCATGGAACATGCGAATGAAGCACAAGCTTTACTCGGACCGAAAGATGAAGTGTTCCAAGCGATTGAGACAGAATTGAAAGTGGCACTCATTCCAAGAGGCGAGGAATTGATTATCCAAGCCGATACTGGAGAAGCGCTAGAATTGACAAAGCAAGTCATCCTCACGTTACAGACGTTAGTGAAAAAAGGTGCGCGTCTTAACGAGAGCGACGCCATCAGTGTCATTCAACATATCCAAGTCGGAAAGGGTGACGAACTGCTCGAACATTATGAGCGTGTCGTCTTCACGACAAACAAGGGAAAACCGATTCGTGCTAAAACAGTTGGGCAGAGTCGCTATGTTCGCGCAATCGAACGACGAGACCTTGTCTTTGGAATCGGACCGGCTGGAACGGGTAAAACGTATTTAGCAGTCGTGCTAGCGGCGCGAGCACT
The DNA here is from genome assembly GCF_028823655.1 of Exiguobacterium sp. B2(2022). Lineage (NCBI taxonomy): Bacteria > Bacillati > Bacillota > Bacilli > Caryophanales > Exiguobacterium > Exiguobacterium sp. B2(2022). The sequence goes on from NZ_JAPEHX010000030.1 coordinate 12,284, forward strand.
AAAAGAAGGTCAGGTGAAACGGATTATCTTGACGCGACCTGCCGTTGAAGCAGGGGAGAATCTTGGGTTTTTACCAGGTGATTTGAAAGAAAAGGTAGATCCTTATCTTCGACCGTTATATGATGCCTTGTTCGACGTCTACGGCGTGGAACAGACGAATCGCTTATTAGAACGAGGGACAATCGAAGTGGCTCCACTCGCCTATATGCGTGGACGTACGTTAGAAGATGCGTTTGTCATATTAGATGAGGCACAAAACACGACGAAAGAACAAATGAAGATGTTTTTGACGCGACTCGGTTTCGGATCGAAGATGGTGGTCACAGGGGATTTGACACAAGTCGATTTACCGAAAGGCAAGGCGTCAGGTTTACAAGAGGCGTTACGCTTATTAGAGGGCGTGGATGGGATTCACTTTGAACACTTCAGCGCGTCTGACGTCGTCCGCCATCCACTCGTTAAGAAAATTATCAACGCCTATAGTACAGACCTCACATAAGGACAATAGTGAGGCCAACGATCGTGAAAGGGGGGCACACGAATGCAGCAAGCCAAACATTGGACAGTCGCGACGATTTCGCTGATTTTCTTTCTCTTACTAGGTGCCATTCTATACTTCACCGTGCGCCCATCCATTATCAGTGTGGAACCGTTAGGGATTGCCGAGCAGGACATCCGGTCTCCGATTACGGTCGAGGACCGAGTAGCGACTGAACGGTTGAAACAAGAAGTAACGAACGGCGTCGGCAGTCAGTTTTCGCTTCGTCGGGAATTTGCCGATCAACAGATTGCTAAAGTCGAGCAATTGTTCGCGGCGTTCGACCAAACTGATGAAGAGACGGAACTGGCAGATATCAAGAGCCGTCTGAACTCGACGGAAGCGAGCGGGGTACTCGCAGACGAAGAGCTGAACTCACTCCTCGAGGCGACGGAAGATACGCGCCAAACCGTTGAAGACGTGACGGTGACGGCTTTGCAACAAGTGATGGATGATCGGATTGAGACGAGTAATGAAGCGGTCGCAGCGGCCAGAGACCGCGCGGCTGCAATCGTCGATCAATCACCACTCTCGTTTGAATTCCGTGCGATTGCAAAAACATTAAGCGATGAACTCATCGTTCCGAACTATGTGTTTGACTCTGAAGCAACTCGTCAAAAAGAACAAGAAGCCGTAGATGCAGTCGATCCTGTCATCATCCAAGAAGGGCAACTTCTTGTCAGTCAAGGGGAAGTCGTCACGCGTGAGATTTATCGGAAGCTAGAACTCACTGGAGCGATCGATCCGAACCGGTCACTCGCTCCACTGTTCGGATCATTCTTATTGAGCGGATTATTGACGGGCGGTTTCTTATTCATGCTTATCCGCTCGAAAATCAAAGATCTATTACTAAGCCCTAAAATATTAGTGACCGTCTATGGGTTGCTTCTGTTACAACTCGGTATCTTCTTTGGCGTCGGATACATCGGCGTCGACTACACGACGTATGCTTATCTTTTGGCACCGACCGCCTTCGTCGTATTATTACTACGTATTTTGATTGACGAGCGTGTCGCCCTCGCATCGGCGTTCATTACCATGATTGCGGGAAGTATCGTCGTCACATTCGGACAAAGCACAAACTTCATGACATTGGTATATGTCGCGACCGGAAGTTTCTTAGCCGTCTTTTTAGTCGAGCCAAAAATTCAGCGGAAGCGCTTGTTCTTGTCGGGCGTCTTGCTCGGCATCGTGAATATCATCATGGTCATCGCGTTGCTCTTATTACGAAACGTTCAAGTGACTTGGGAAATGGCGATGTACCTTTCTGGGTTCGCCGTCATCAGCGCATTGTTATCCATCGTGTTGACATTTGGATTCTTGCCTTTCCTAGAACCTTGGTTTGGCGTCTTGTCGTCTGGTAGACTCGTCGAATTGATGAGTCCGACACATCCATTGCTCCGAAAGCTCTTAATGGAGGCGCCAGGCACGTATCATCATAGTATGATGGTGGCAAACTTGGCGGAATCGGCATGTGAAGCCATTGGGGCGGACGGGTTGCTCGCGAGGGTGGCGAGTTATTACCACGACCTCGGGAAAACGGAACGTCCTCTTCACTTCATTGAAAATCAGCAAGGTGGAGGGAATCCACACGATCGTCTGACACCAGAAGAGTCCGCTGACATCATCATGGCTCACCCTTATGATGGGGCCGATTTGTTGCGACGCTATAAACTACCAAAGGAAATCATCGATATTGCTGAGCAACATCATGGAACATCTTTATTGAAATACTTCTTTGTCAAAGCGAAAGAAGATCATGAGAAGGAAGTGGTGGAGTCTCGATATCGTTATCCTGGTCCGAAGCCTCAAACACGTGAAGCAGCGGTCGTCATGATTGTCGACTCAATCGAAGCGGCCGTTCGTTCGCAAAAACAACCGACACCGGAGAAAATCCGGATGCTCGTTCGTGCCATCATCCGTGATAAGCTGGCAGACGGACAGTTTGAAGACTGCGACTTGACCACAAAAGAAATTTGGCGCGTCGGTGAGAGCGCATGCGAGACGTTGACGGGCTTGTTCCACGAACGAATTGAATATCCAGAACTAAAGAAAGAGGGAGAACTACATGCAAATCATCTCGAACGATGAACATGAATTGTTGACGGCTTCTCAAATCGAGCTTGTCGAGTCGATTCTACAACATGCCGCACAGTTAGAAGAGGTCGAAGAGCCGAGTGAATTGTCGGTCACGTATTTAACGAATGAAGAAATCCATGAGGTGAATCGGGAATGGAGAGGCAAAGATGCCCCGACCGATGTAATCAGCTTTGCCTTTGATGAGATGGGCGAAGACGAGATGGACTTCACACTCGATGAGGACGAACCGCATCTCCTCGGGGACTTGGTTATCTCGGTGGAACGATGCCGAGAACAAGCGGCGGACTACGGTCATTCCTTTGAGCGAGAACTTGGTTTCTTGGCCATCCATGGATTCCTTCATCTGTTGGGATATGACCATATGACGCCAGAGGAAGAGGCTGAAATGACTGCAAGACAAGAGGAAGTTCTCACTCATTTCGAGTTGAAGCGAGGCAACGTGTGAGACCGTTTCGTGTGGCATGTGAGGGAATCCTCCGTGCCATTCGGACAGAACGGAATATGCGTGTCCATCTCATATCCGCCTTACTCGTATTTGCTGTCGCGATTTGGCTACAAACGACAAGGATGGAAAATCTCGTCCTCCTTGCCTGGGTGACGTTAGTCCTGAGTTTAGAGCTCATGAACACAGCAATTGAGCGGGCGGTCGACCTTGTCACAAAAGATGTCCACCCGCTCGCGAAACAGGCGAAAGATGTGGCCGCGGGTGCCGTCCTCGTCGCTTCAGTCGGAGCGGCTGTGACAGCACTCATTATATTCGGTCCAAGGCTATGGAACGTGCTATACTAAGAGTTCTGAAATTGAGAAAGCAGGTGCATTATGTATCAAGAAGATTTTAAATCTGGTTTCGTGTCGATCATTGGTCGACCGAACGTCGGAAAGTCAACATTCCTCAACCGCGTGATTGGTCAAAAGATTGCCATCATGTCGGATAAACCACAAACGACACGAAATAAAGTACAGGGTGTGTATACGACGGATGATTCCCAAATCATTTTCATCGATACACCGGGAATCCATAAACCAAAACACCGCCTCGGCGACTTTATGATGAAAGTGGCGACGAACGCCCTTCGCGAAGTCGATGCAATTCTTTTCATGGTGAACGTGACGGAACCTCGTGGTGCTGGCGATGACTTCATCATTGAAAAATTGAAAGGACTCGACACACCTATCATTTTGGTAATGAATAAAATCGACTTGATTCACCCGGATGAACTGCCGAAAGTGATCGAGCAATATACAAATGAATTGGACTTCGCAGCGTACGTCCCAATCTCGGCTTTACAAGGCAATAACGTCGAACCGCTCTTAGGAGAAATCAAGAAATTGTTACCTGAAGGACCGATGTACTACCCGGCCGATCAAGTGACAGACCACCCGGAACGATTTATCATCTCAGAGATGATTCGCGAAAAAGTGTTGCATAAGACGCGAGACGAAGTCCCGCATTCGATCGCTGTGGCAATCGAATCAATCAAGAAACGTGATAATTCGGAGATGATCGATGTCGAAGCCGTCATCATGGTGGAACGTGATTCACAAAAAGGAATCATCATCGGGAAAAAAGGGACGATGCTCCGTGAAATCGGGACAGATGCCCGTCAAGACATCGAGGCACTTCTCGGCACGAAAGTGTACTTGAACCTTTGGGTCAAAGTCCAGAAAGACTGGCGTAACAAGATGGGTCAGCTTCGTGACCTCGGTTTCCGCGACGACGAGTATTAAGCCATGTTACAAAAAGTCACGGGAATCGTCATTCGTACCGTCAATTATGGTGAATCGAATAAAGTCGTGACATTGTTTTCAGAAGAGCTTGGCAAAGTTGCGATTATGGCACGAGGCGCAAAAAAACCGGGGAGCCGGTTTCATGCCTCGAGCCAACCGTTTGTAGAAGGTGTGTATATTTTCCCCTCTAGCCGTGGGCTCGCTCAGTTAAAATCATCCGATGTCATAACGTCCTATCCGGAAATCCGGAAAGATGTCGACCGGATGGCGTACGCCATGTATTGGTTGGAGCTCGTCGACCGGTCTGTCGAGGATCGGGTACAAAATCGTCCACTCTTTCGGATTTTACAGGATGCGCTTCAAGCATTGAATGCGGGCATGGACGCAGATGTGATCACCCATCATCTCGAACTGCGCATCTTGCACCTTCTAGGTGTTTCTCCTGTGCTGACAGGGTGCGTCCGCTGTGGAGACGTGACGGATCCGATGTATTTCTCGGTCGCCTCTGGCGGGTGTTCGATTATCAGAACGTCTTGCCAAATTGCTTTACTTGATGAGCAAACATGAACTGTCGGAATTTCGGAACGTACCATTATCGAACGACTCTAGACTCCTCTTGCGTCAACTCTTTGATGCATACATGGAGTCATATAGCGGACTCCGATTGAAGACGAAACGAGTGCTCGACCAAATGATCCGGCTTCATCTGAATGAGGATTGACTTTTCAAACTGAATTCGATACGATGAGTTACGATTAGACAAATGAAATAGCGTGCGCGATGAAGGAAAAAAGTAACTCTTCCTGTCATGAATGAAGCGAGTTCGGGGTGGTGTGAGCCGAGCGTCATGAGAAGAGTGAATGGCGATTCCAGAGCGCCCACATCTTTTAAGAGTGGCCCCGTTGTTGGGGCAAGTAGGGTGGAACCGCGGGAATCAATCCCGTCCCTATGTGCTAGGCACATAGGGGCGTTTTTTGTCGTTTCAATACTATTGGAGGTGTCATATATGAAGCACATGACTGTGCAAGAGATTATTCTCACGCTACAAAACTTTTGGGCATCGAAAGGTTGTTTGACGATGCAAGCGTACGATGTGGAAAAAGGAGCAGGGACGATGAACCCGATGACGTTCCTTAGAAGCCTTGGTCCAGAGCCTTGGAACGTTTGTTACACGGAACCGTCACGCCGCCCGGCTGACGGACGTTATGGGGAAAACCCGAACCGCCTGTATCAACACCATCAGTTCCAGGTGATCATGAAACCGTCGCCGAGCAACATCCAAGAGTTGTACTTAGAAAGTCTCGAGTTGATTGGAATCAACCCGCTCGAGCATGACATTCGCTTCGTTGAAGATAACTGGGAAAACCCGACATTCGGAGCAGCCGGTCTCGGTTGGGAAGTATGGCTGAACGGGATGGAAATCACGCAATTTACGTATTTCCAACAAGTCGGGGGAATTGAGTGTGACCCGATTGCAGTTGAAATCACATACGGTCTCGAACGCCTCGCTTCGTACATTCAGGAAGTCGAGAGTGTATTCGACCTCGTTTGGACGGATGGATTCAAGTATGGAGACATCTTCTACCAGCCTGAGTTCGAACACTCGAAATATACGTTCGAGTTATCAGACGTCGATATGCTCTTTACGCTATTTGACACATATGAGAAGGAAGCAAAACGTGCTCTCGAAGAAAATCTCGTCTTCCCTGCGTACGATTACATTTTGAAGTGTTCACATACGTTCAACTTTTTAGACGCAAAAGGTGCGATTTCCGTGACAGAACGTACTGGATTCATCCAACGCGTCCGTAATATGTCACGTGCATGTGCTGCTAAATTTATCGAAGAACGGGAACGCCTTGACTTCCCGCTTTTGAAACAAGAGAAAGCAGGTGACTTGAATGCGTGACCTTTTACTAGAGATTGGATTAGAAGAATTACCGGCTCAATACGTCTTGCGCTCAGAGAAGCAATTGGCAGAGCGCGTCGATGCGTTTTTGAAAGAAGCGCGTGTTGAATTTGGTTCAATCGACGTATATTCTACACCTCGTCGTTTAGCTGTAATCGTTCGCGATGTGGCAGAAACACAACAAGATTTAACGGAAACCCTTCGTGGACCTGCGAAGAAGATTGCTCAAGACGCTGAAGGGAACTGGTCGAAAGCGGCAGAAGGTTTTGCTCGTGGTCGTGGATTAACAGTAGAAGACTTATACTTCGCCGAAGAAAAAGGTGTTGAATACGTCTTCGCAGAACGCCATGAGGCGGGTCAAGATACGATGTCGTTATTGAATGGCCTTGAAGATGTCGTTCGGAGCTTGACGTTCCCGAAAAACATGAAGTGGGGAACGAGCAGTTTACGCTACATGCGTCCGATTCGTTGGTTGATCGCCCTCTTCGGTCAAGACGTCATCGACTTTACGATTGAAGGCGTGAAAACAGGCAATGTGACTCGAGGTCACCGTTTCCTCAGCAAGGGAGATGTCGTCGTCGAGTCACCTGCTGAATATGTGAAAGCGCTAGAGGCTGCCTTTGTTATGGTAAGCTACGAGACTCGTAAAGCCGAAATCGAACGTCAAATTCAAACGCTTGCGACAAATCAAGGGTGGACGATTCCGCTTGATGCCGACTTGTTAGAGGAAGTCACGAACTTAGTCGAGTGGCCGACTGCACTCTTTGGTGAGTTTGATGAGACGTATCTTGACTTACCGGAAGAAGTCCTCATTACGACGATGAAAGAGCACCAACGCTATTTCCCGGTATATGTTGATGGAACGTTGAAAAACTATTTCGTGACCGTTCGAAACGGGAATGCCGATCATCTTGAAAACGTCGCACGTGGGAACGAAAAGGTCATCCGTGCGCGCCTTGCGGATGCGGTCTTCTTCTATGAAGAAGACAAGAAGACAAACATCGATGACCAGCTTGCACGTCTCGACCGAATCGTTTTCCACGAAAAGCTAGGAACGACTGGAGCGAAAGCACGACGTGTGACCGAAATCGCACAAGCCCTTGCACCACTCTTTGATGCAGATCTTGAAAAAGTAAATCGTGCTGGTGCGATTCATAAGTTTGATCTTGTCAGCCAGATGGTTTACGAGTTCACAGAGCTTCAAGGAATCATGGGTGAGAAGTATGCCCTTCAGCAAGGTGAGGACAAGGAAGTAGCTGCGGCGATTCGTGAGCACTACATGCCACGCTTCGCGGGTGATTCGTCTCCGGAGACGGCAACAGGTGCCGTGCTTGCTCTCGCAGATAAGCTCGATTCGATTGCTGCGTTCTTTGGTATCGGCATGATCCCGAGTGGTTCACAAGATCCGTTCGCACTTCGTCGGCAAGCACAAGGGGTCGTACAAATCCTTGGGGATTGGAAGATTGACCTCTCAATCGACAAACTTCTTTCGAAAGTTGTCGAATTACAACTGGAGGCAGGACTCTATGAAGCCGATAAAGAACAAGTCAAGGCACAGCTCGTGGAGTTCTTTACACTTCGCTTGAAATATCGCTTGCAAGAACAGCAAGTTCGCTATGACGTGATTGATGCCGTGTTGACGACTACGCTTACGGTTGATCGTCTTGATGCTCGTGCACATGCGATTCAACAATTCGTTTCGACGGACGCGAAGTCATTGATCGAGCAATTGTCACGCGTCGTCAATATCTCGAAAAAGGGTGAGCCAGGAGACGTCAATCCGTCATTGTTTGAAAACGACCAAGAGGTTGCATTACATGAAGCGATTGAACAGACTGCTCCTGATGCGATGAATGCCGTTCAAATAGGAGATTACAACAAAGCGCTTCAACTTCTTCAGACGCTTGAATCACCAATTATGATGTATTTCGAACATACAATGGTCATGAGTGATAACGAGGCGGTACGCCAAAACCGACTACCGACTTGCTACGACGATTAAGAGTGTCGCAGACTTCAACGCGCTCGTACTCTAACAAACTAGAGGGGGTTGGCTATGCAACTGAATGAACGCCAACAAAAAATCGTCGAGATTGTAAAAGAAAATGGACCGATTACAGGGGAGCAAATCGCGCAGGAATTATCGCTGACGCGTGCGACCTTGCGTCCAGATCTTGCGATTTTGACGATGACAGGAATACTTGAAGCAAGACCTCGCGTCGGCTACACGTTTGTTGGCAAACGGAATTCGTCGATGCTCCGAGAAAAGCTAGATTCCTTGACTGTCGGGGATTTCATGTCCTCTGCGAAAGTCGTTCGGGATGAGATGACGGTATATGATGCGATTGTTACGCTGTTCTTAGAAGATGTGGGCTCGTTGTTCGTTGTCGGACGTGACAGAGAACTCGTAGGGGTATTGTCACGTAAAGACCTCCTCCGCGCCGCCATTGGGAATCAAGATTTGGATCAATTGCCGGTCAATGTCATCATGACACGCATGCCGAATATTACGGTTTGCGAGAAAAGCGAGACATTGATTCGTGCGGGAATGAAATTGATTGAGAAACAAATCGATGCCATGCCTGTCGTTGAAGAGAAGGATGGCAAATTGATTGTTCTCGGTCGGATGACGAAAACGAACATGACGAAGGTGCTCATTGCTTTAGCGAACGATGAGTCGATTTGAGGAGGAAACCGATTTGACTACGAAACAACTCGTTTTTGTTGTAAGTGACTCGGTCGGGGAGACGTGTGAGCTCGTCGTCCGAGCAGCGAGTATCCAATTCCATGAGAATGCGATCGAAACGCTCCGCATCCCCTTCGTTGAGGATGAGCAGACGATTATCGATGTGGTCACTCAAGCGAAGGCGCAACACGCAATCATTGCATTCACGCTCGTCAATGAAGAGCATCGCGCGCTTCTCATGAAACTCGGAGAAGAACACCAGGTCAAGACGGTTGACTTGCTCGGTGATTTGCTCGATGTATTAGCGGGACAACTAAAAGAAGCTCCGCGTGAAAAACCGGGACTCATCTATCGCTTGGACGATGATTACTTCCGTAAAATCGAAGCGATGGAATTTGCCGTCAAATATGACGATGGTCGAGACCCGCGTGGTCTGAAAAAAGCCGACATCGTACTCGTCGGCGTCTCGCGAACATCGAAGACACCACTGTCTCAGTATTTGGCATTAAAGCGATATAAAGTCGCGAACGTCCCACTCGTACCAGAATCACGACCTCCGGAGGAGTTATTCGACTTACCGGCAGAACGGTGTGTCGGGTTAATCATCTCTCCAGAGAAGTTGATTTCGATTCGAATGGAGCGCCTCAAGTCACTCGGTTTGAAGCCGGAAGCAGACTATGCACAACTTGAACGAATCAATCGAGAGCTCGAATATGCTCGCGGGATTTATGAACGAATCGGTTGTGATGTGATCGATGTGACGAACAAGGCGGTCGAAGAGACGGCGGGTATTATCTTACGTCATCTCGAGCAATCAAAAGACGACTAATCTGCATAAGTGTTTCGATTAGTAATCGTTGCTTTGAGAGGGTATAATAGAGTATTGACAGTACAGTGAAACGGAACGTGATGAGCGTTCCGTTTCGTTGCGAGATTGGAAACAGGGAGTGGTCAAGATGCCACGGATACCAGATGAAGTCATCGCAGAAGTGAAGCAAGCGACCGATATCGTCGAATTGATCGGCGAGCGTGTCGAATTAAAGAAACAAGGGCATCGGCTTGTCGGGTTATGTCCATTTCATTCCGAAAACTCACCGTCTTTTTCCGTTTCACCTGAAAAAGGGATGTATCACTGTTTCGGTTGTGGTGCCGGAGGGAACATATTCACGTTCGTGATGGAGACGGAAGGGTTGTCTTTTCCTGAGACAGTCGAGCGTTTAGCAACGCGCGCGAATATTTCAGTAGAGGGTATACAAGGGGACGAAGAACTCACACGTGAACAAGTATGGCGTAAACAAATGCGTGATGCACATCGGCTCGTCGCGGACTTGTACCATGAAGTCTTGATGAAAACGGAAGCTGGCGAAGTGGGATTGTCGTATTTGCGCAACCGTGATTTAACGGAAGAAACGATTGCGCAATACAAGATTGGATTTGCCCCAGACCAACGACGCTTTACTGTCGAGTTGTTGGAGCGGCGAGGGTTCGATTTAGAAGTGATGGTTGAGGCAGGTTTAATTTCGAAGTCCAAATCCGGTGAATATTTTGACCGATTTGAAGGACGGGTCGTCTTTCCGATTGCGGATCGAGACGGCACCATCGTTGGCTTCAGTGGACGTGCGATTGATGATCGTCAACCAAAATACGTGAATACGGCTGAAACACCGCTATTCAACAAGAGTGAACTGCTATTCGGCTTCTCTCAAGCCCGGGCATTGATGCGTAAGAAAAAGCGAGTCTTTCTCGTAGAAGGGAACGTAGACGTCTTACAAGTCGCGCAAGCGGGTACACAAGAAGTTGTGGCATCACTTGGAACTGCCTTTTCTCCACAACACGCAAGAGCATTGTCACGAATCGTGGAAGAAGTCATCATCTGCTATGACGGAGACCATGCGGGACAAGAGGCGACCCAAAAAGTCATTCGCTTATTGGAGTCATCCCCGCTCGATGTACAAGTTTTACCGTTACCCGAAAAGACAGACCCGGATGATTATATACGTCAACACGGGGCGTCGCATTGGCAACAGTTTGTCGAGACGGAACAGTTGAGCGTGCTTGATTTTATGAATCGCATGCTCAGACGAGGAAAAAACTTGAACCGAGAAGGAGAACGGATTCGCTTTATTGAATCTATGCTTGAAGAGATCGGTAAGACGAATGATTCGATTCGAAGAGATTTATATGTGAAAAAGCTGTCGGATGAGTTTGAGATTCCGCTCGAGACGCTTCGTTCGAGAATTCCTCGTCCGACGTCAAGCGAATCGACACCCGTCCGTACGATGGAGCCTGTGGAACCCGTTCGAAAACGTTCGAGTAAAACGGGCGAACCACGCTGGATGAAAGCAGAGAAGTATTTGTTACGTGCCATGTTGACTGGACCGGAACAAGTCCGCTTTGTACGCGATCGTCTAGGGCTACGTTATCAGGATGAGACACATCGTATGCTAGGTTCGGCATTGTATGGAATCGTCTCTGAGACGATGACACAAGATGAGTTCGATCAAGTGACGTTGCCATTTATGGAGCGTTACTGCGACCAACGTCCCGATTATGCGATGCGTTTTGCGGAGATCCGACTGATGGCTGGACCGGATGAACTGTCTGAAGAGGTTTTAGACGAATACATTCAGGTCATAAACAGTTATGAGGAGCAACGTCAAATCGAGCGTGCAAAAAGGGAAATCGCTCAAGACGCCGAAAGTATTGTTGACCAGGCGTCCAAGCTACAAGAATTGATTGCCCGTAGTCGTCGTCTACGAGAACGATGAACGTGGATGAAGTTTGGAAGGAGTTGAACTGCTAAATGGCAGAGAAGAAGAAAGAGGATTTATTTAACGCCATAGAAGAGCTCGAAAAGTTAGGAAAGAAAAAAGGCGTTGTCTCAATGCAAGCAATTCAAGACCGCCTCAGTCATTTTGAGGTGGATTCGGATTTCATTGATAACTTCATCGAAGATTTAGAAGCGAAAGATATCCGTGTCACAGAGGACGCAGCTGACGCAGAAGAAACACCTGCGAAAAAAGAAGATGAAGAAGTCGACTTAAATCAACGACCCGGTCCGAATGTATTTGAAAGAAATCGGCCGTGTCGACCTTCTCAGTGCGAAAGATGAGACGGAGCTTGCGAAACGAATCGAGCAAGGAGACGAAGAAGCGAAAAAACGTCTTGCGGAAGCGAACCTACGTCTCGTCGTGTCGATTGCGAAACGTTACGTCGGTCGTGGGATGCTCTTCCTTGATTTGATTCAAGAAGGAAACATGGGCCTCATCAAAGCAGTCGAAAAATTCGACTACATGAAAGGGTTCAAATTCTCGACTTATGCGACATGGTGGATTCGTCAGGCCATCACTCGTGCGATTGCTGACCAAGCGCGTACAATCCGGATCCCGGTTCACATGGTCGAAACAATTAACAAATTGATTCGCGTTCAACGTCAATTGCTCCAAGACCTCGGTCGTGAACCTTCTCCAGAAGAGATTGCGAAAGAGATGGAGCTCACACCTGAAAAAGTGCGTGAGATTCTAAAAATCGCGCAAGAGCCGGTGTCACTTGAAACACCAATTGGGGAAGAGGACGATTCACATCTCGGTGACTTCATTGAAGACCAAGATGCAATGGCCCCACAAGATGCGGCAGCCTATGAATTGTTGAAAGAACAGTTAGAAGACGTGCTCGATACGTTGACGGACCGTGAAGAAAACGTCCTTCGTCTTCGTTTCGGTTTAGACGATGGTCGTACGCGTACACTTGAAGAAGTCGGGAAAGTGTTCGGCGTCACACGTGAGCGGATTCGTCAGATCGAAGCGAAAGCTCTTCGTAAATTACGTCACCCAAGTCGTTCCAAACGCTTGAAAGACTTCCTCGATTAAGTTCATATTTGAATAAAGTGTGAAGTTTTAGAAGAAAGGAAGGAAAATGAGTGATTTTCCTTCCTTCTTTATTATTTTTTGAGTAAAATAGTGTTGGATAGAAATTTGGAATGAACATGAGGGGGAACTACAATGCGTAATCCATTGTTACCGTTTGCGGCAATCGCAATCGTCGCAATTATTGCCATGGTATCATTATCGTATTTTGGTGTGAATCAGGCGCAACAAGCGGCTGAAGGTCCAGCAGTCACTGAAATGAACCCAGAAGAGTTATATGCAGCGAAGGGTTGCACAGGTTGCCACGGCGGAAACCTTGAAGGTGGCGTTGGTCCAGCACTTACTGGTGTTGGCGATCGTCTTTCACCAGAAGAAATCGCAAACATCATTGTCAACGGACAAGGTGCGATGCCTGCAGGTCTTGCATCAGCTGAAGAAGCAGAAGTGCTTGCGAACTGGTTGATCGAACAATAAGAAGTGGCGCACTCCGTAGCGGGGTGCGTTTTTTGTTGTCGAAGTGTAAAGAATTCGATACGCTAGGGAAGAAGTAGAACAAAGGAGTTGTCTTACATGCAAGAACGTGTCATCTTAGATCGACGCTTGAAGCAAGTTGTCGATTATATCCCGAAAGGAAGCGTGCTCGCTGATATTGGGTCGGATCACGCATATGTGCCATGCTACGCCCTTCAACAAGGAATCATTTCAAAGGGGATTGCAGGCGAAGTAAATGTTGGTCCGATGGAAGCTGCGAAAGCACAAGTAGACTTGATTGGAGCACGAGAAGTCATTGATGTACGTCTCGGTGATGGTCTGGCTGTATTACATGAAGACGAAGCGACATGTATCTCGATTTGTGGGATGGGTGGCAGTTTGATTCGTTCGATTCTAGAATCCGGGAAAGAGAAGCTCGGTGCAGTCGAGCGTCTGATTCTTCAACCGAATGTCGACGGACAACACGTTCGGAGTTGGTTGCTTGAGAACGGATATGTTCTCGTCGAAGAAGCGATTGTCGAAGAGAATGATAAGATATATGAGATTCTCGTCGGCGAAAAAGGGACTGAAACGATGTATAGTGACGATCTCACAGAACGGACTTGGCAACTATTATTCGGTCCATATTTGATTCAGGAACGCCCTGAGGCGTTCAAACTGAAGTGGAGTCGTGAAGCGGATAAACTCGAATATGTACTCGGTCAAATGGCAGATGGCATTCAGTCAGAGGCGTTGGTTCAAAAACAAATCGAATTCAAACGGATGCGTGACAAAATGAGAGAGGTGAGTCAGTAATGGCGAACGGCAATCAAGTGATCCAGTTGTTTGAAGAGTTTGCGCCAAAACACTTAGCAGTCGAAGGAGATAAAATCGGCTTGCAGATCGGATCGCTAAATAAAGATGTCAAACGGGTCATGGTGACGCTCGATGTGCTTGAATCGGTCGTGGATGAAGCGATTGAGAAAAAGGTGGATTTGATCATTGCCCATCATCCGCCTATCTTTAGTCCGTTATCTCAAGTCAATGATCGTTCTACGGCAGGGAAAATCACGATGAAATGTATTCAGCATGACATCGCGGTCTACGTGGCACATACGAATTTAGATGTTTGTGTTGGCGGTGTGAACGATTGGATGAGTGAAGCAATCGGGTTGCACGACACAAAAGTACTCGTACCAACGTATGAGGAGCCAGTCTATAAATTAACGGTGTTCGTGCCGGAATCACACGCAGAAGACGTGTCGCGTGCATTAGGCAAAGCAGGTGCCGGACATATCGGAGACTATGCGGATTGTCAGTTCCGTGTATCTGGAAAAGGACAATTCACTCCTCTTGAAGGGACGACACCATTCATTGGTAGAGTACACGAGACAGAACAAGTCGATGAGGTTCGAATCGAGACGGTCGTCCGCGAAAGCCAGAAGAAGCGAGTCTTGAAAGCGATGAAAGATGCTCATCCGTATGAAGAAGTGGCATACGATTTGATTCGAGATGAGATTGAAGGACACGTATACGGGTTAGGACGCATCGGTCGACTTGAACGTCCTGTAACACTTGAAGCGTTCGCCGACCATGTGAAGACGAGCTTTGGAGTGGAAGGTGTCCGTTTCGTCGGGGACCCGAAACGATTGATTGAGAAAGTGGCTGTACTTGGAGGGGACGGAAACAAATATGTTTCCGCTGCACATTTCAAAGGTGCAGATGCTTACGTGACTGGTGATTTATACTTCCACGTGGCGCATGATGCGATGGCACTCGGACTCGCGGTCGTCGACCCAGGACACCACGTCGAAAGTGTCATGAAGCATGGTGTGGTCGGGATTCTCACCGAGAAGTTTCAGAAAGCAAAAATCGATGTCGAGTTGATGATTTCCGAAGCGAATACAAATCCGTTCCAATTCAGATGACATCAAAAAATCCCCCATTCTCAACCAGAATGGGGGATTCGTTCACTTACGCAATGCCTTTACTTTCGGTAAGATACTGCGAAGTTCGAGATATGGTGTTTTATCATGCGTACTCAAATCTTCTGGATCGTACTGTGACAAGAAATCGATGACCTTTTTCGTGATCGGTGTCGGTGTAGATGCGCCAGACGTCACGGCGACGGTCTCGACACCCTCGAGCCAGTTCAAATCAAGTTCGCTCAAATCGCCGATGCGATATGCATTTGTGCCGGCAATCTCTTTAGAGACTTGCGCCAAACGATTCGAGTTATTTGATTTTGGATCGCCGACGACGATTAATAATTCGCAGTCTCCGGCTTGTTCGGCTACGGCTTCTTGACGAACTTGAGTCGCATTACAAATTTCGTTATGCACTTCAACGTGTGGATAGCGGGACTGAATCGTCTCAATCAGTGCAGCGACATCCCATTGACTCATCGTCGTCTGGTTCGTCACGAGAATTTTCCGGTCGAATAACCGACTCGGTAACTGATCGATTTCATGTTCATATTGAATCAAATGAACATGGTTCGGTGCGACTCCAATCGCGCCCTCTGGTTCTGGGTGGCCATGTTTCCCGATATAGATGACATCATATCCTTCAGCCGTTTTTTCCCGAATCAAATCGTGTGTGACGAGGACGTCAGGACAAGAGGCATCGACAATCGTCAATCCTTTTTCAATGGCACGTTTCCGAACGAGTGGGGAAATCCCGTGCGCCGTGAAGACGACCGTTCCGCGGTCGATCGTTTCACGAACGCCTGTGTGACGTGACGATTATGGACAATCATTCCGAGTATATGAATCGGGCGTGGCAAATCTGGATTTGCAACCGCCTCATTTGCGAGTTTCATGGCATCGACGACACCATAGCAATATCCGCGTGGACTAATTTTTTTAACTTTCATATGAAGACGAAGGCTCCTTTCGAAGTGCTTTCATACGTATTAGTCTAACATTGTTTCGAAAATACGAAAAGATTTGCGTGTATTCATGCTATAATTTTTAGGTTAGAAAGGAGGGACATCGTGAATCGAATGAAACAGTTGCGTGAACTTAAAAAATCATACTTTTTCCAAATTACGTTTATCATCATCATTATTTTAGCACTTGTTATCTCGTCGCTTGCATTCTCTGCTGATCGCGTCACGGTGTCTCGTGCAGAAGAGCTGGCGAAAGAGCAATTTGACTATGCGATTGACGATAGTATTGAAAATGTCGAGTCCCGACTCGGTAAATTGTATGAGGACCTGGTTTATCTTGGAGCTTACGTCGGAAACGAACCGTGGATTGAAGAACGTATCCGGACAGGGTATTTAAATCAACGAACGAGTTTTACATCGATTTTCTATTATGATGTCAGCAAGAATTCGTTTAAATGGTATTCTGAGCGTCAAGTTTCCTCTTCTGTGATCAAACGTGACCCCAAGTTCGCAGAAGTATTGACTGCGAGTGGAAAAGAACTATATATGAGTGACCCTATCATGATTAGTGGGGACATGGGAACGTTCTTATATGTTCCTGTCATTGAAGACAACCGACCAATCGGTATTTTTGGTGGAAGCATCAGTGTGCTCAACTCTGACTTGTACCGACGGTCGCTGGAGTCAGCGAATGATGACATGATTCTTTACCTGTTAGATGAACAAGGAGAAGTGTTGACGACGTCGTTCAACTTGGTCACAGATGCAGAACGTCGCGTATCACGTGAAGTCATTGACAACGTTTTAGGACGGAGTACACGTACGATTTTAAGTACAGAAGAAGACACGATGATGTACGAACCGGATGCACGAGTCAGTGGCTGGAGCATGCTTGCAAAACATCAGAACGACTCTGTATATGAGACGGTCTACGATACGCGTTGGCAGTACTTGATGATTGCACTTGTGACGTTCTTCTTGAGCATCCTTGTCGGATTGTTGCTCTCGCGAACGTTGACGAATCCGCTCGTCGAACTTGTCAATCAAATCAAGAAGCAGCAGTCACTCGGTGCCATCACGCTCGAGAGGACCGGTTCAAAAGAAGTCGAGACATTACTGGATACGTACAACGATTACGCCCAGCGGATGGAAACATCAAGGCGTGAACAGTTGAGCCAGCAACAATTGATTTTGCATCAAGAAAAGCTAGCGTCACTTGGACAATTGGCAGCCGGGATTGCCCATGAGATTCGAAACCCGCTCACACCGGTCCATATCACTTTACAGTTGGCACGAGAAGGACAAAGCAATAAAGACATGGTAGACGTCGCCATCAAAGAATTGGAGCGGGCGAATGATTTAATCTCGACGATGCTGACACTTGCCAAACCTGATCAGGCAGGAAGAGACGAAGAATGGATTGATATGTTAGACTTTGCGAAGCGACTCGAATTCTTGATGGATGCTGAATGTTACAAGCGTCCGACCAAGTGGGAATTACTCGTTCCGAATGACATGCCTCCTTTCTATGCCTCGTTCGACATGCTCGTTCAAATCATCTATAACCTGTTCAAAAACGCGGTCGAGGCTGTCGAGTCGAAAGGTGCAGAGGGAAGTGTTGTCGTAACCGTTCTCTTTACGGAGCAAGAATATCGGTTCTTAATTGAAGATAACGGGATTGGTATGACAGAAGAACAACTCAAGACAGTCGGTTCGGCATTCAACACGACGAAAGACAACGGAAACGGTCTTGGGATTTACATGATTCAAGAATACTTGAAGAGTGTGAACGGATTGATGGAGATTGATAGCGTCGTCGACAAAGGAACGGCGATGTTGATCAAAATTCCAAGGAGAGATCCATCATGAAAACGCTCAAACATTATTGGCTCTGGTTACCAATCGTTTGGGCCATGACGATCCTTCTGATCACATCGATTCAATTACCGGAGCAAAAAACAGATGAAAAAGAAGTGGGATTCGTGTTCGTCAGCGATAAACATGAGCATGCGAACAAGCTGTTAGACTCGTTCGTTCATACGGCCAACCAAAAAGGATTTATCCCGATTCCTACGACGAGTGAAGATTCACGCGTGTTAGAAAAAGAAAAATTGGACTCCTTGATTGATCGGGGTGTCGAGGCCATCTTCTTGACGACGCTCGATGACACGTTCATCCAACCGTCGTTAGAACGTGCAAAACGAGAAAATATCCCGATTATTGCGATTGACCGAATGATTGATCATCCCAGTGTATTGACATCGGTCGTCTCCGACAATGTCGATATCGGCCGGATGGCAGCGGAACAAATTGCCGCGAAATATAGTGATCTGGACCGACCGATTCGTGTCGTCGAGGTGAGGGGTACGCCGAAGGTACGCTCCACGATGGACCGCAGTCTTGGGATTCGGGAGTATGAAAAAGCGAATGCCGACCAATTCGAAATCATTGCCTCCATCACGGGGAACTATGATACGTTCCAAGCAGAGATTGAGATGTCACGTTGGTTAGAAGAAGAAATTCCATTTGATGCTGTCTTTTCGCACAATGACGATAATACGTTCGGTGTCGTCCGAGCTTTAGAAAGTCATGACTTATCGGACAAGACGATCGTATCGGTGGATGGCATTTCTGATATTTATCCACTCATTCAAAATGGGAAGGTCAATGCGACTGTCGTTCAGTCGCCGAACGAGATGATGGAAGTCGGCTTCAAAGCGCTCGAACAACATTTAAATGGAAAGAAAATTGCCAAGCATTATTATTCATCGAGTTATTTATATGAAGGCGTGGCAAAAGATTGATTGACAAATGATTTGATTCCGCTATGCTAGGAAAAGTGGAAAGAAACAGGAGGTGTATCGATTGAACAGCTTCCAACAGTTCAAATTGCTACCGTTTATGATCGATGCGTTAACAGAAAAACGCATCACGAAACCGACCGATATACAAGCACGGATTATTCCGGCTGCACTGAATGGTCGAGATATTATTGGGAAATCACAAACAGGAACGGGGAAAACACTTGCGTTCCTATTACCGATCGTAGAAGCGATCAACCCAGAAGAGGAATCTGTCCAAGCGATCGTTGTCGCACCGACACGTGAACTCGCATGGCAGATTCATGAAGAATTAAAATCAATCCTCATTAAGAATCCGGATTACATCAAATCAAGTTTGATTGTCGGAGGAACAGACCGCGAACGTCAAATCGATAAGATGAAAAATCCACCACAACTCATTATCGGGACACCGGGACGAATCCTTGACTTGATGAAAGCACAAGCATTGTTCCCGCATAAAGTGACGCATTTCGTTGTCGATGAAGCTGACCAAATGCTCGATATGGGATTCTTGCCGGAAGTTGACCGCATCGCGCAATCACTTCCAGAAAAACTTCAAACGATGGTCTTCTCAGCGACAATCCCTGAGAAGCTCGAGCCGTTCTTGAAGCGTTACTTGCATGACCCGCGCTTTGCTGAAGCGAGCCCGGAACATCGTGTCGCACCAAAAATCAAGCACCACGTCATCCCGGTACGTCACCGTGACCGTAAGGAATTGACCGTCGAAATTGCAAAAGCAATCAATCCGTTCGTCTGTCTCGTATTCACAAATACGAAACAAGAAGCGGATGAATTGGAGACATCATTCCGTGAAGCGGGACTGAATGTCGGTACGTTACACGGGGACATGCAGGCACGTCGCCGTAAACAAGCCATCAAGGACATTAACGACGCGAAGTATCAATACGTGATTGCTACAGACTTGGCAGCTCGAGGAATCGACATCTCAGGCGTTTCTCACGTCATCAACCATGGGATTCCGAAAGACCTTGACTTCTACACGCACCGTGTCGGTCGTACAGGTCGTGCGGGCGCTTCTGGTGAGGCTTATACGTTGTATGAAGACCATGAAAATGGACCAATCAACCGACTCGAAGAACGAGGGTTCGAATTCACACACGTGGACTTGCGCAATGGTTCGATTCAGCCAATCAAAACACGTCGTCGTCGCCAAACAGACCGGAAGATGAAAGTCTCGCATACGGCACATAGTCGTATGGCCGGTGAAATCAAGAAGGCGAAGAAGAAAGTGAAACCTGGCTATAAGAAGAAATTTAAGTATAAGTTAAAAGAGACGGCTTCACGCGAGCACATGCAACAGCAGCGCTCGGATCGTCGTGCCGCTCGTAAGAAAAACAAGCGTTAGTTTCTTCTTTTTGTGTAAACTGAAGATAGAAGCTTATGAAGGGAAGATGATGATGTTAAAAATAGGTTCACACGTTTCGGTATCAGGTAAAAAAATGCTACTTGCAGGTAGCGAAGAGGCTGTTTCATATGGGGCGAACACGATGATGGTGTATACGGGAGCTCCTCAAAATACACGTCGAAAGCCGATTGAGGATTTGAATATCGAGGCGGCACTCACACATATGGCTGCTCACGACATCGAAGAGATTGTCGTCCATGCACCTTATATCATTAACCTCGGAAATACGACAAAACCTGAGACGTTCGAATTGGCCGTTTCATTTTTGACACAAGAGTTGAAGCGTGCTGAAGCACTCCAAGTTGCTCGCCATGTCGTTCTTCACCCAGGAGCTCATGTTGGTGCCGGGGAAGACATTGGTCTTGCCCGGATCATTGAAGGACTGAATGAAGTGTTGACTGGGGACGAACAGGTTAAGATTGCGCTTGAGACGATGGCAGGGAAGGGAAGCGAGCTCGGAAAGACGTTCGAAGAATTGGCAACAATCATAGACGGCGTCACACACAATAACCGTCTCTCTGTCTGTTTCGATACGTGTCACGTACATGATGCAGGCTACGACTTAGTCGGTGATTTGGACGGAGTGATTGAAGAATTCGATCGAATCGTCGGTCTCGACCGTCTTGGTGTGATTCATGTGAATGATTCAAAAAACGTGCGCGGTGCGAGAAAAGACCGGCACGAAAATATCGGGTATGGTGAGATTGGATTCGATACATTAAATCGAATCATTCATCATGAGGCATTTGCACATCTCCCAAAAATTTTAGAGACGCCATATATTCCAGTTAGTGAAAAATCGAAAGTGGCACCATATAAACAAGAGATCGAGATGTTCCGTGCGAATCAATTTGATCCTGAATGGCGTGAACGCTTCACGCTTTCTTATCAATAAACGATGACAATCCTTCAGGTCGACCCAACGCAATATGATGTGTGGCACGCTTTCCCGACCTATTTTCTTGAACAAAGTCCCGTGTATGTAAAAGGGTCCGTGGCGACCCCGACAGCGTTCATCGAAGTGATCGGGCATGGGATCGTGGCAGAGGCAGAGGTATTGTTAGAGGAATTGATCGAGCAACCTGACGATCCATACTGGCTTGGCGCTAAAAAGGAAGAAGTCGCGACGTACAGTTTGGTCGATTTAATCCAACTTCATTTTCACCACCCACTTTTGAAGATAGGGATGTATGAGGCGGACGAACCGTACGAGTCGATTCATCAGAAATGGATGGATGGGTACCATGTCCCCTCATCAAAATGGACAAAAGAGAATTATGAAGCGCATTTGTTTCGGGAGAAGTTTGTCGCCCCGTACGCTCCGGTGACAACATGCTCAGTTTGTGAGATCAATCTTTTCGAACGATACGGAAACGATGCATCAAAACTGATGGAATATCATCTGCAAGATGACCACGGAATTTGGGTGTGTCCAACCTGTCATAAAGCGATTCATACGTTAGACTAAAAAAACGATGCCTGAGAGGCATCGTTTTTTTTTAGAATGGCCAGTTTGCCACGACGAATTGATATAATTTCATCCCGAGGAAGACCCCGAAGATTCCGACGACACCTGGTAATACAGGCGGGGCTGGCAATGGCAATTTGAGTGCTGTGAAGATAGCACCACAGATTAAGCCAGCGAGTAGTGAAAGCAGAATTTCTTGCATGTATGATTCCTCCGTCTCTTCTAATGAAAGCGCTTTATAATGACTGAACCGCATTCATTATACAATGACTTTCTCAATTTGAGAAGTCTAACATCAGTCATCCGTCATTTTCTCGTTTTCAGCTCGGAGTCGTAAAACTTCGCGCTCAGCCCAGTTTGAAGGTTCTCGCTCGAACACGCTAGGGATGTTGTTCCAGCGTCCTCCCGTATATTGGTGAATGATGATTTGAGACTGAATTTCTTCCTCTTTATTCTCTTGTTTCACATATACGTAACGACCATCGGAACGTTGTTTTCTTGCTTTCACGTTATCAACAAGTTGGAGTGCCATCATATCTTTGATGTACGTTTTATGCGATCCATTGAGGATTGGAAAGAGAATTTCAATCCGCTTCTTCATGTTGCGTGTCATCCAATCTGCAGAAGAACAATACAAGTCTTCTTTACCATTTTGATAAAAATAAAAGATACGTGAATGTTCGAGATAGCGATCAATGATGGAGATGACTCGAATGTTTTCAGAGACACCTTTAATTCCGGGGCGTAAACAACAGATTCCTCGAACAATCAAGTCGATTTTTACACCTGCAGACGAAGCATCATATAATTTTGTGATGATGGCCCGGTCTGTAATCGAATTCATCTTCGCAACGATTCTACCGTTCCCATACTTCTCGTGTAGTTTGATTTCATCTTCAATTTTGTTGAGGAAGAAGTCTTTCATATCATCAGGTGACGTCTCGAATTGGTGCCAAGATGGTCGCTCTCCATAACCGGAGAGCCAGTTGAAGAAGTTCGTGGCATCCTCGGCAAGTTCCTCGTTTGTCGTCAAGAGCCCAATATCTGTGTACAGTTTTGCTGTAGAGTCATTATAGTTGCCCGTTCCGAGGTGAATGAATCGTTGCAACACACCACCTTCTAAAATACGTACGACGAGTGTGATTTTTGAATGCGTCTTAAGTTCTTTATAACCGTAAATGACGTGGGCGCCCGCTTTTTCAAGTTGTTTGGCCCATTGAATATTTTTCTCTTCGTCAAATCGTGCTTTCAATTCGACGAGGACGGTCACTTGTTTACCGCTCTCGGCTGCATCGGTCAAGGCCTTGATAATCGGAGAGTCCCCAGAGACCCGATACAGCGTTTGTTTGATCGCCAGTACGTTCGGATCTTTAGCGGCTTGGACGATGAATCGTACGATTGGGTCGAACGAGTGGTACGGGTGGTGAAGAAGATAATCTTGTTTGGCGATACTTTGGAATAAATCTTTTCCGGATTCGAGACCTTCCGGGATAAATGGGATCAACGTCTCATTGATCATGTCGTCATATTCTATCCCGATTTGACTATATATACCGAACAGGAAGGTCAAATCAATCGGACCATCCACAATGAAAATATCACGGTCGTGCAAATCAAGCACATCTTGAAGCATAAATAACAGTTCTTTTCGTAATGAGCGTTGCTGCACTTCGAGCCGGATGGCGACCCCATAGCGACGTTTTTTCAGCTCTTTTTCAATTTGTTTCAACACATCGCGACTCCCTTCCTCATGGAAAGGCATATCCGCGTTACGGGTAATCCGGAACGGCATCGTCGATTCGACGACAAACCCTTTAAATAGGGAATCGATAAATTGAATGATCAAATCTTCGAGCAAAATCAAATCGGTATGTTCCTCGTCGTCCGTAGGCAGTTCAAGATAACGGGGTAGGACGGAAGGTACTTGAACGAGGGCGAGTCGC